>JAAZBW010000126.1 GCA_012513625.1 Actinomycetales bacterium
ACCTGAAGGCCCGGGACGACGACGAGCGCCGCCGCCGTCGTGAGCGCGCCAACGCGGAGAAGAAGGCGGGCGCCCTCATGGCGCAGGCGGAGAAGATGCGCGCCAAGGCCACAAAGGCCGTGGCAGCCCAGCAGATGATCCGGCGTGCGGAGCGGCTGGTGGACTCCCTCGACGAGGTGCGGGTGAAGGACCGGGTGGCGAGCCTCCGCTTCCCGGACCCAGCACCCTGCGGCCGAGTGCCCCTCACAGCGAACGGCCTCTCCAAGTCGTACGGCTCCCTCGAGGTGTTCACCGACGTCACCCTTGCGATCGACCGCGGCTCCCGGGTTGTCGTGCTCGGGCTGAACGGTGCCGGCAAGACCACGCTGCTACGGCTCCTCTCGGGGGTGGAGGATGCGGACACGGGCGAGGTGGTTGCCGGGCACGGACTCAAGCTCGGCTACTACGCCCAAGAGCACGAGAACCTCGATCTGAACGCCACGGTGTACGAGAACCTCCGCCACGCCGCCCCGGACCTGGAGGACACGCGGGTGCGGAGTGTGCTCGGCTCGTTCCTGTTCTCCGGGGAGGACGCCGAGAAGCCGGCACGTGTGCTCTCGGGCGGCGAGAAGACCCGGCTCTCCCTCGCCCTCCTCGTGGTCTCCTCCGCCAACGTGCTCCTCCTCGACGAGCCCACGAACAACCTCGACCCGGCCTCCCGCCAGGAGATCCTCGGGGCCCTGTCCACATACCAGGGCGCAGTGATCCTCGTAACCCACGACGACGGCGCCGTGGAGGCCCTCCAGCCGCAGCGGGTGCTCCTCCTCCCAGACGGAGATGAGGATATGTGGTCCGAGGACTACATGGAACTCGTCTCGCTGGCGTGAGCGTGCTCGTCTCGCTGGCCCGCGGCTGCCGCTGCTAGATTTGCGGGGAACTTTTCTGATAGTCGAGTAGCGCTCCGGGAGGAACGATGGACGACCTCGCAGCCAGGGTCACGATCGTGCCGCCGGCCGGTATTGCCGCGGTGACCAGCGACGCGATGGTGGGGAAGGCGCTCAAGGGCCGCTTCGAGATGTTCCTCCTCGCCCTCACGGGAGGGGCCTTCATCGGTCTCGGCTTCATCTTCTTCACCACCTCGCAGATGGCGGCGTCCACGGTGGACTGGTACGGACTCACACGCGTGGTGGGCGGACTCGTGTTCTCCGTGGGGCTCATCCTCGTGGTGCTGACGGGGGCAGACCTCTTCACCTCCACCACCATGACCGTGATCCCACTCATGCAGAAGCGGATCACGGTGGCCCAGTGGCTGGGCCACTGGGGCATTGTGTATGTGGGAAACGTGATCGGTGCAGTCCTCCTCGCGCTCATCGTCTATTTCTCTGGGACCCACATGAACGGCGGCGGGGGATGGGGACTCGTGGCCGTCACCACCGCCACGACCAAGGTCAGCAACACCTGGGTCGAGGCCTTCTTCCTCGGGGTGCTCGCGAACCTCGCGGTGTGCCTCGCGATCTGGACCGCAAATGCGGGCCGCCACCTCGTGGACAAGGCGGTTGCGATCGCTGGACCGATCGCTCTGTTCGTGGCGTCCAGCTTCGAACACTCCGTGGCCAACATGTTCATGATCCCCATGGG
>JAAZBW010000127.1 GCA_012513625.1 Actinomycetales bacterium
CCGGGCGTGCTCCCGCTGGACGATCGTGGCCTCCACGATCGCGGCCTCGTCCGCCTGCGTCAGCACCTTCACACCGAGTACGTCCGTGCCAAAGCCCTCGAGTTCGATCCATTCCTCCTGAAGCGCGACCAGGAGGTCCAGGTCCGCGGAGAGTGCGGCCGAGTCTGCCAGGTGGACGGCATGGAGGGCCCCCGCGTCATGCTCCGCGAGGGCGGCGTCGCGGCGATGGAGCAGGTCCTCAACGGCCGCTCCGGCATCGGCCACTCCCGCGGCAGGAGAACTGGCGGGCGCAGGGCCTCCGCCGTCGTCGAGAAGGGAGATGACACCGGCAGCGGCGATCGCTGCGACGGCTGCCCACACCACCCACCCGGGGCGCCTGCGGGGTGCACCGGGTGGAAGGAGGACGGTCTCGGAGACGCCGGCACGCACCTGCGCGCCGGCGAGCGTGGCGCCGTCGGGGATCGAGATCGGACCGGGTTCGCCGAGTAGGTAGGCCCACGTGGCGAAGGCCCGGGCAGTGGGGCGCAGCGCCGGTGTGTCGGCCAACGCGGAGCCGAGGGCGCGGGCAACGGCGGGGTCGTCGTCGGACGCCCAGGAAATGGCGCGGGCGAGCGCCCACACGTCCGCGGCCGGGCTCGGGGCACCTCCCACGGCGACTTCGGGGGCCACGTGCCCCCGGTAGCCGGACTCGCGGCCGGCATGGCCCACGATGTCAAGGAGGACGGGGCCGGACGCGGTGACCACGATGTTGCCGGGCGAGACATCGCCATGGGTGAGGTCCCGCTGGTGCATGGCGGCCAGGGCATCCGCGAGTGACTGCCAGAGCGTGGCGAGTTCGCGGGGGGCGAGACGGCCACGCGCCTGGACCAGTGTGGCCAGCGATGGGCCTGCCACCGGCTCGAGGATCACCGCCGCGCCGTCATCGAGCCGCACCACGTCGACGATCGCGGGCAGCGCCGGGTGGCCCAGATCCCGGAGGGATCGCACCCGCATCTCGAGGCCCCTTTCGACCACGACGGCCACGCCACTCCGGCCATCCTCCGCGACCACGGTGGGCGTTCCTCCACGCGCGCCGTGGCCGGCGATGCCCGTGGCGCGGTATCCCGGGATTGTCGGTATCTCCACACGAGCACCGTACGGCGGAAGGAGAGTTCCACGATCCGGTTATCCACAGGACCAGGGGGCCCGGCGTGCCCGCTAGACTCGGGCCATGGCACGCAAGGACTCGGGCGACGCACTCGACAAACCCAAGAAGCAGAAGAAGCGCCGGTGGTATCACAACTTCGCCGACGCCTTCAAACTCGTGGCCAAGCACGAGAAATGGGTTCCGTGGGCGATCTTCGGCTCCATCACCCTGGCCATTGCCGCTGGAATCACGATCGGTTGGTTCTTCGACCAGGCCGTCTACGGCGGCATCATGGGCCTGCTGGTGGGATCGCTCGCCGGAATGGTCATCCTCTCGGTTCGGACCCGCAAGGTGTCCTATCGGCAGATTGAGGACCAGCCGGGAGCGTCGTTCGCGGTTCTGGACCAGATCAAGCGCGGGTGGAGCATCGAGCAGGAGCCCGTGCAGGTGAACCCGCGTACCCAGGACCTCGTCTTTCGGATGGTGGGCCGGCCCGGGGTGGTGCTCGTCTCGGAGGGCCCCAGTAACCGGGTGGCGCGGCTTCTCTCGGACGAGCGGAAGCGGATCCAGCGCGTGATTCCGCAGACTGTTCCCGTGATCTTCCTCGAGAGCGGAAACGGCGAGGGCCAGGTGCCGCTCCTCAAGCTTGAGGGCCGGGTGAAAGGCCTCAAGAAGGCCCTCACGAATGAGGAGGTGGCGGCCGTCTCCAAGCGGTTGCGCTCTCTCGGCACCATGAGCCTGCCCATCCCGAAGGGCATCGACCCGATGCGTGCGCGCCCGGACCGCAAGGGTATGCGCGGCCGCTGAGCGTAACACCATCGTCACATTTGGGTGACAAGCGGGAAACGGGCTGCCCATACCGTTGCAGGCGCCCGCGGTCCCGATCACCGAAGGAG
>JAAZBW010000128.1 GCA_012513625.1 Actinomycetales bacterium
GTCAAAGAAGTACTCGGCGGAGTTTCCGTTGTTCGTGACGGTGAGGGCCACGGTCACGAACTGCCCCTGCGGGTCCTCGCCAAACATCTCGCTGCCCACCCGCTGGATGGCGGCCTCCACACCGGTCACGGTGATCGCGAAGTCTCCCACCTCCACGTTCTCGCCGATCCCGGCCACCGCCTCCCCTGCCGGCGCCTCCTCTGCCGGGGCGGGTTCGCCGGCTTCCTGCGAGACGTCCGGCGAACCCGCGTCCGTGGGTGCCCCAGCTGCCACGGTGGGCGACGGCGGAGCGGGAGTGGCGTCGTCGTCTCCCCCGCCGAGGGCGGCACCGACGACGGCGATGCCGGCGATCGCGAGGACCGCCGTGGAGATCTTGTGCCGGGCGAACCAGCTGCGCTTCTTCGGCTCGGGGTCCGGGGCGTACTGGGGCTGGCCGTACACGGGCTGGCCGTACGCGGGCTGGCCATGCTGGGGCTGGGGCTGGCCGGGGTCCGAGGGGTTCGGCCCGTGCGGCGTGGGCTGGTTGGGGTTACTCATGATGAGCTCCTTCGTTCTCGCAGGATCTGACACCCGAAGCCAACGGGAGGGCGGGGGTGCGGGGGATCCCCGAAACGGTCGGAGGTGGTTGGCCGAAAGGCCGGGATTCCGGGCGCGGGCATGGGCCGAACGGCCGATCGTTCGTGGGGGTGGGAGGCCGTAGCGTGGTGGGATGACCTCCCCCTACGGTCCGCCGGGCTACGGCGAGCCGGGCTATGGCGCTCCGGCGCAAGGTGGCCATGCTGCCGCGCCCGGTCGGTCTCCGACGTCTGCTCCGGCGCGCGCACCGCGCTCCTCCAGCGCTCCGAGCTCCCGCGGCTCGCCCCCGTGGCTTGCGCGCGCAGGGCAGGTGACGGTGGACATCCTGGTGCTGGTGGCGGCGCTGTTCACGGCGCTCTTCGCCTACATGACTGCCCAGCAGCGGATCGAGGCAGCGGTGACTGCCGGCACGGCGGGGGCCCTCGCGCAGGTGTGGGTGGGCATCGGAATCGCTGTGGGCCTCCTCGCCCCCTTCCTGCTCTTCGCCCGCCGGCGGACGCCCGTGGTGGCGTGGGTACTGGGCGCGTTCCAGATGGTGCTGCCCACCGGGCCGCTCATGATGTACGCACTCCCGGCCTTCCTACGCCGATGCACTCCACGCCACGCCATCGGCGCGAGTGCACTGCATGTCATCGGCACCACCGTGCTCTTCGCGATCGATACTCGGGGAACCGACGGCAATACGTCCGCAGTCCGGCTCCTGACCGGCAGCTACGACGGAGAGATTCACCTCCCCGCACCGCTCAACCTCCCCATCGTGGTGGGGCTCTACCTCCTGACCGTGCTGGTGCCCGTGATCATCGGTCTCGTGGGCCGCTACCGGGACCAGCTGGCGGAGAGCCGCCGCACCCTCCAGTCCTCCCAGGAGGACCTCGCGGAGAAGGGCGCCTCGCTCGGACGCATGGAGGAGGCGCTCACGCGCAGGGACGAACGGGAGATGATTGCCCGCGAGATCCACGACGTGATCGGCCACCGCCTCTCCATGATCAACGTGTACGCAGGCGGGCTCGAGCTTGCGGCAGCGGACGATCCGGAGCTCGCGGAGCGCGCCCGGCTCGTCCGCGAGGAGTCCCAGGCGACCGTGGATGATCTGCGCTCCCTCGTCCGCGTGATGCGCGACCCCCAGGGCTTCACCAGCACCCGGATGCCCGGGCCCGCCTCGCTCACCGAGGTGGTGGGCATGATCGAGGAGGTCGTGGGAGCGGGCCGCCCGCTCGCGTCCTCGGTGGTGCTCGAACACGCCGAGACCGCGCCGCCCGTGCTCACCCACGCCGTGTACCGGATCCTCCAGGA
>JAAZBW010000129.1 GCA_012513625.1 Actinomycetales bacterium
ACCAGAATCACCGGTTGCTGCGTCATCGCCACACCTTCCGCTTTCCTGCGGTCTGCTTCGCCCGCCTTCGCTACCTCCACCATAGTCTCACCGTGATGCTCGTCACGGGTGGCATGGGTGCGAAAAGCCACAGACCCCGCCGGAAAACCGGCGGGGTCTGTGAATAGCTCGAATCAGCCGCGATCAGCCGAGGCGGAAGAACGTCCCACCGGAGCGGTAGATCGTGGACTCGTGGAGTGCCGTCCCCGGGCTACGGGCCGCAATGTGGTTGCCGTTGCCGGTGTAGATACCCACGTGGCCGGGCCACCAGATGAGGTCACCAGGCTGGGCCTCGGAGGCCGAGACCTGACGGCCCACGCCGTACTGGCCGGAGGAGGAGGACGGGATGGAGACTCCCATCTGGGCGTACACGTAGGAGGTGAAACCGGAGCAGTCGAAGCCGCCCGGGCTCTTGCCGCCGTACACGTACGGGGTGCCCGTGTACTGGCGAGCGATCGCCACCACGGAGTTGCCGAAGCTCGAGGAGCCGGTGCTCGCCGCGGGGGCGGCGGCGGACGAGCTCGAGCCGGAGCTGGAGGCGGCCGGCGCAGGAGCGGCGGGACGCTCGGGCGCTGCGCCGAGCTTGGTGTAGGAGCCGGAGATCCAGCCCTCGCCACCGTTGTAGGAGATCCGGTACCAGCCGTTGGCCTTGCCGGTGATCTCGAACGTGTTGTAGGGGCTCACGGAGCCGATGCGGCCGTGGCCGGTGCCGGCGCCGGAGCGGACGTTGAGGACCTGGTTCACGTGGCCGCGCTCGGAGAGCGCTTCCACTGTGGGAGCCGAGGCCGTGGCGATCGGCGCGGCGGCCGACGCCTCCACGGCGGTGCGCTCGTTGTCACGCGAGGTGGTCGCGGCGGCGTCGGCGGCCTCGTCGACCTCCTCCACGACTTCCTCGATGGCGGCCTCGATAGCGGAGGTGTCCACCATTGTGTCAACCGTCCAGACGGCGTCCATGGGCACAACGATGGTGGGGGAGGTGGCGAGCGCCGCGCGAGCGGCGTCCGAAATAACGGTCTCGCCGGCCTGGGGCCGGCCAGAGGCATCAGTCTGGGGTGCTGCGGTCGCCGAGGTGGCGGCCATCGTCAGGACGACGCCCGACGATGCGGCCATCAGAATGCCCCGACGGGCAGAGGACGCGGCCAGGCCAACAGAGTAGCGGCGCGGCGCGCGGTACCGAGCAGTAACGGTCACTAGTTATCTCCTACGCCTGCGAGGTGAGCTGTCGGGTTCGGGCGGAGAGTGCCCGGGTCCGGGTGGACCTGAACCCCAGGGCGTTTCCGCCCGTTGGTGGTTCCCCCGTTCCTGTCATTCGGTTTGTTGTCCCCCGGCACGCTGACAGGACTCGGCGTGTGTGCTGGGAGGCATCCAAAGGAGGGTTTCGGACGCAATTGCGAGCGTACCAACGCAAGTCTCCAAATGTCACGTTTCGATTACGACGTGTGAGGGACCTCCCAGCCACCCCTCCGTCAAGCCTCGGCAAAGTCCCGAGGTCACCCTCACTTTTCCCGCACGTAACTGCAGGCCACAGACGTGGCAACAGTTGCCCAAAGACCCTTTCCCGACCCCATCTAGGGTGTGACCGCGGTCACGTAGGGCCCGGGACAAAGGTCCCGACGGCGGCGCTCACCGGCCACATTCCGCCGCCCCGGCCCGGGGTCTGGCTGCG
>JAAZBW010000130.1 GCA_012513625.1 Actinomycetales bacterium
GCTGCAGTTCCGGCCACGCTGCGTGCTCGGCCGCCTCATACACCCGTGCCACCCGCTCGCGGTACTGGGCGAGGGCCGGTACCGCGGCGTTCGCAAGGCGCGCCCGTTGCCGCCACGCCCCGACGACGGCAGCCAGCCCCGCGTCGTCGACGGAGACGGTGGGGAGCTCGCGGGCGAGGGCGAGGTGCACCTCGGCCACCGCCCGGCCAAGGCCTTCGGCGTCCACCTCCTCGCCGCGGGCGACGGCGGCGCCGGCCACGCGCCACGCATCCTCCGCGCCGTCGATGAACTCGCTCGCTACCCAGAGGTGCCCGAACTCGCCGGAGCCACCGCGCGTCCACCCGCCCCAGCCCGCCCCCACGAACCGGGGGACGTGGGGGGAGCCTGCGCCGCTGAGGGCCTCCTGAAGGTCCACCTCGGGGTTCGATCCCTCATCGAGCACCCGGAAGAGCTTCACGATTACGTCGAACGGTCCATCGGCGGATTCGCAGATGACGGAGGTATTCGACTGCTCACCCGCGAGTACCCGGGTCTCCGCGATCCCGGTGCGGGGGAGGAGCCGGCGGAGGTAGGCGGATTCGTGGGCGGCGTCCGTGAGCCAGCGGCCCTCCCGGTCGCGTCCGAGGACGGCACCCTGGTGGACGCCGTCGGGCAGGACGGCGCGCCGGACGAGAGGCACCTGGTAGACGATCCGGGCGTCAGCTGGACGGTCCGTCACCACCACCTCGAGGAACTCCGGCCCGTCGTCCACCCGGGCGGGTGCGGACACCACCACCGACTCGATTCGCGGGGTGAGGTGCTTTGTGGCGTACCACCTGCGCTCCGGGAGCCAGGTGGCGAGGAGGCCTGCGAGTTCGGCCGGATCGGTCATGGCGGTCCTCAGGAGGCCTTGCGCACCACCATGACATGCGCGGGACGGTGGTGCGGATCGAGGCGCACGAATGCCCGCTCTCCCCACCAGTACGTCTCGCCGGACAGGCCGTCCTTCACCTCGATCGTGGCACCCTTGAGGATTCCGAGCGCCTCGAAGTCGAGGGAGATCTCCGCCTCGTGCGTCACGAATGGATCTATGTTCACCACCACGAGCACCACATCGTCCCGGCCGTCCTCGGTGAAGCGGCCGTCCATGCGCTTGGAGTACGCGAGCACCTGGTTGGAGGTGGTGGGGTGGAAGGAGATGTCGTGCAGCTGCTGCAGCGCCGGGTGCTCGTGCCGCATCCGGTTGAGATTCCGGAAGAGGGTCACGATCCCGGCCTCGTCCGCCCGATCCCACGGGCGGGGCTTGAATTCGTACTTCTCGTTGTCGATCTGTTCCTCGACGCCCGGCCGTGCCACGTTCTCCACGAACTCGTAGCCCGAGTAGATGCCGTACGTGGGCGCACCCGTTGCGGCAAGCACGGCGCGGATCACGAACGCGGCGGTGCCGCCCTGCTGCATGTACGGCGTCAGGATGTCGTGCGTGGTCGGCCAGAACGAGGGGCGCAGTACGTGTGGGGTGTCCCGGTGCACCTCGGTGAAGTACTCCTGGAGCTCCTCCTTCGTGTTCCGCCACGTGAAGTAGGTGTACGACTGGTGGTAGCCGATCGCGCCGAGCGTGCGCATCATGGCCGGCTTCGTGAACGCCTCGGCGAGGAATACCACATCCGGGTACTTCTCATCGAACTCGGCGAGCAGTTGCTGCCAGAAGTTGAGCGACTTCGTGTGCGGGTTGTCCACCCGGAACAGCGTCACGCCGTGCTCCACCCAGAGGGCGAGCATGTCCCGGATCGCCACGTAGATACCCTCGGGGTCGTTGTCGAAGTTGAGGGGATAGATGTCCTCGTACTTCTTCGGCGGGTTCTCCGCAAACGCGATCGTTCCGTCCGCACGGGTGGTGAACCACTCCGGATGGTCCTTCAGCCACGGGTGGTCCGGCGAGCACTGGAGGGCGATGTCCATCGCCACCTCGAGGCCGAGTTCCTTTGCGCGCGCCACGAAGGCGTCGAAGTCCTCGAACGTGCCGAGTTCGGGATGGATCGCGTCGTGGCCACCGTCCTCCGAGCCGATCGCGTAGGGGCTGCCCGGGTCACCCGGACGAGCACGCAGCGAGTTGTTGCGTCCCTTGCGGTTCGTGGCGCCAATCGGGTGGATGGGGGTGAGGTAGACGACGTCGAAGCCCATGTCAGCAATCGCGTCCAGCCGGCCCATGGCCGTGCGGAACGTGCCGGAGACCCAGGCGCCCTTCTTCTGGTCGAAGTAGGCGCCCTCCGAGCGCGGGAACATCTCGTACCAAGCACCCGTCTGCGCGAGCTGGCGATCCACCTTCACGGGGTAGGAGCGGGAGGGGGAGACCATCCGGCGGTAGGGCGAGCGGGTCAGTACGTCCTTCACCTCGTCCGAGAGGCCGGCGTCCAGGCGTGGGCGGGGCTCGAGGCTCTCGTTCCCGAGCGTGGCGGCGGCCTCCTTCAGTACTTCCATGTCCTCGGCCAGAAGTTCGTCCCGGTCGGCGGCGGCGAGCATGAGGCGCCGGCCCTCCTCGAGCATCACCTCGACGTCCACCCCCGCGTCCACCTTGATCGTGGCGTCGTGCACCCACGTGGCATACGGATCGTCCCAGCCCTCCACGCGGAAGTGCCACACCCCGGCGGCGTCCGGGCAGAGCCAGCCCTCGTAGCGGTTGAGGCCCTTCAGGACCTCCTTCATGGGTGCAGTGGAATGGTCGGTGCCATCCGGTGCGATCAGCACGGCGGTTGCCGAGAAGAGGTCGTGGCCCTCGCGGAACACGGTGGCACGCACTGGGAACGGTTCGCCAACGGTTCCCTTGGACGGCCAGGCGCCGTCCTCGACCACCGGGAAGACCTCGGTAACCGGGATGCGGCCAATGGGGCGTGGATCAAGGGACGTGGGCGCGGGGAACGAGGTGGTTTTGCTCACGACCTCAAACTACCTGACACGCCGACGGGCGGGGAGGAAGTGGCGTGTTGCCATTCCGTCCCCGCCCGTCGGCGGATCTTGAGTGCTCAGCCCACCGGCGTCGCGTCGATCTTCCACA
>JAAZBW010000131.1 GCA_012513625.1 Actinomycetales bacterium
CTCACCGAAGCGCAGGAGGGGATTGAGTCCCCGATGGAGCTGCGGTACCGCCGCGACGTGCTCATCGCACATGGGCTACCCGTTGGCGAGCACCAGGTGCGGGGAACTGCCAATGGCCGTCGGCATCGGTCGGATTGGCGGGAAGCAAAATTCGGCGTTCGGGTGGAGCTTGATGGCCTGCTCGGGCACTCCAATGAGGACGTCATTAAGGACGCCACACGTGACAACGACATCGCCGCCACCACGGGAGACATCACGCTCCGCTTCCGCTGGAGGCACATCATCGATCCCTGCTCGTGCGCCCGACAGGTGGCAGGGGCGCTGAGGCAGAGAGGGTGGCGGGGAGAGGTACAGGAGTGTGGCCCGGGTTGCGGTGTGGGTTGCTAGTTTGCGCTGGTCGCACCGGGCGCGCACTGGTCAGCCCGGGCGCGCACTGGTCAGCCCGGGCGCGCACTTGCCACCCGTGAAAGTGCTGGCCACCTCGAAAACGGCGTCCAACACGCCCCGGAAAGATCATTGGGTGGGATGTTAGAGGTTTGGCTTCTAACATCCCACCCAATGATTTTGAGGAGGGCTGAAACAGGGCATCGTGGGGCCGAGAGGGGTTCCCAAGCGGGCCGGGAGGAGGCCGGGAGGAGGCCGGGCGGGCCCGGAAGGCCCGTGGGTGGGGCCGGGCGGGCCCGGAAGACCCGCGGGCCGGGCCGGGTGACCGCGCGGACACCCGGCCAGCCGCCTATCCGCTGCCTTCCACCGCGCCGCCGGCGTGGCGCAGGCGCAGCGAGTTGCTCACCACCAGCACCGACGAGAACGCCATGGCCACACCCGCGATCATCGGGTTGAGCAGCCCGAGTGCCGCCAGTGGGATCGCCGCCACGTTGTAGGCGAACGCCCAGAACAGGTTCTGCTTGATCACTCGCAGAGTGGAGCGTGAGATCGAGATGGCTTCCGGTACGGCGCGCGGATCTCCCGAGACGATCGTGATGTCCGAGGCCTCCTTCGCCACGTCGGTGCCCGTGCCCATCGCGATGCCGAGCCCGTGGGTTCCGGCCTGGGCCAGGGCGGCGGCGTCGTTCACGCCATCGCCCACCATGGCCACCTGGTGGCCTCCGGACTGCAGCTCCGCCACCACGTCGCGCTTCTCCTCTGGCATCACGCCGGCGCGTACGTCCTCGATCCCCACGGCCGCGGCCACGGCAAGGGCGGGGGCTGCGGCGTCGCCGGTGAGGAGCACCGGCCGCACCCCGATTTCCTTCAGCTGGCGCACCGCGCTGGCTGCGCCCTCCTTGGGAGCGTCGCGCACCACGAGGATGCCGCGCACACGGCCGTCCCAACCCACGGCCACAGCGGTCCCACCCCCCGTCTCGGCGAGGGAGAGGGCGTGGCGAGCGTCGTCGTCGACGGTGATGCCCACCTGCTCGAGGTGACGGAGCCGGCCGATCGTCACGGCAGTGCCGTCCACCGTGGCGGTCACGCCGAGGCCGGTGTCCGAGGCGAACTCGCTCGCCTGCGGGATCGTGAACCCCGCATCCTGGGCGCCGCGCACGATCGCCTTCGCGATCGGGTGCTCCGAGGGGGCCTCGGCGGCTGCGGCGCGGGTGAGCACGGTGTCCTCGGACTCGCCGGGAAGCGGCACCACGCGATCGAAACTCATGACGCCGGTGGTGAGGGTGCCGGTCTTGTCCAGGAGCACGTAATCGATGCGGCGCGTGGCCTCGAGGACCTCTGGGCCACGGATCAGGATGCCTCGCTGGGCTGCGCGGCCGGTGCCCGCAAGCAACGCCGTGGGCGTGGCAAGCCCGAGCGCGCAGGGGCACGCGATGATCAGCACCGCGATTGCGGCGGTGAACGCCTGCTGGAGGTTGCCGCCCGCGGCCAGCCACACCGCGAACGTGACCACGGAGATCACGAGCACGATCGGCACGAACACGGCGGAGATCTGGTCCGCGATCCGCTGTACGGGCGCCTTGCCTACCTGGGCCTCCTCCACGAGGTGGCCGATCTGGGCCAGCGTGGTGTCCTCGCCCACGCGCGTGGCACGTACGATCAGGGAGCCGGAGGTGTTGAGAGTGGCACCCGTGACCGGGTCACCCGGCGCCACCTCCACGGGGACGGACTCACCTGTCACCAGCGAGGCGTCCACGGCGGAACGTCCACCGACCACCGTGCCGTCCGTGGCGATCTTCTCGCCCGGCTCCACGCGGAACTGGTCGCCCACTCGGATCTCGGCGAGTGGCACCCGGATCTCCCGGGTGACCTCTCCCGCTCGCACGATCTTGGTGGCCTCGGCGGGCTGCATCTCGGCGAGCGCCCGGAGGGCGTTGCCGGCGGCGCGGCGGGAGCGGGACTCCAGCCAGCGGCCGAGCAGCAGGAAGGTGACCACCACGGCGGCCACCTCGAAGTAGAGCTCCGGGTGCCCGCCCTCACCGGCCGCGCGCGGCCAGAGGCTCATCTCCATCCGCATGCCGATCTCCCCCGCGCCACCGAGCAGCAGCGCCCACAGCGACCAGAGGGTGGCGGAGATCACGCCGAGCGAGACGAGCGTGTCCATGGTGGACGAGCCGTGGCGGGCAGCGTTGAAGGCCGCCTTGTGGAATGGCCAAGCCGCCCACGTCACCACCGGCAGCGAGAGCACGGTGATGAGCCATTGCCAGCCCGGGAACTGCAGAGCCGGGACCATGGACAGCACCATCACGGGAGCGGCGAGGATCGCTGAGACGATGAAACGGCGCTTCAGGTCCGCCTGGCGGCGCGTGGACGGGTCAGACGTGTCCGCCTCCCGGCCGCCGGCGTGCCCTGCGTGCGAGTGGCCGGAGAGCGGCGCGTGCCCGTGGCCGCCCTGATCGGTGCCCCCGTGGCCGGCGTGGTCCCGCCCGCCCGGGTGAGGTGCGTCGTCGTCCATCGAACGACGACGGGTGACGCTTCCCCCGTACCCGGCCGCCTTGACCGCGCCCGCGAGTTCCTCATCGGAGTGGTCCTCGGTGAGGGTCACCTTGGCGCGCTCGGTGGCGAGGTTGACGACGGCGGTGACGCCCGGAATCTTGTTGAGGCGGCGCTCCACGTGGTTCACGCACGAGGCGCAGGTCATGCCCTCGATCTGCATGTCGATCTCGGCCAACACCGGGAGGGTGGCGGTTCCGCCGCCCGCGGTGGGGAGTTCGTGGGATGTGGGACGGGTTTCTGTCATCGGGCTTCGACTCCTACAAGGCTGTAGCCGGCCTCGTCGATCACCTCGCGGAGCTTCTCCTCGGTGATCGGGCTGTTCAGGGTGACCACCACCTGCGAGGTTTCTCCGGCCTTCAGCGTGGTCATGATCTCGTGCACCTCATCGAGGGAGGTCAGGGCATTGTCCACGTGGTTCACGCAGTTGCTGCAGGTCATGCCGTCGATGAGGAGGCGGAGGGACTGTGGTCCGGTCATGGTGTTCTCCTTTGTTCGTTTGCTGTTACGGGCCGTGCTCTCGACGGCGGCGGGGCTGCCGGGCGCCGGGGTCTGGCGGATTGTGTTGTTCTCGAGGCCGGGGGTGGGCTGGGGTGGTCTGGGGCTGGCTGGCTGGACTGGGGCTGCGGGCGTGCGGAAGGTGGGCGGCGCTGAAGGTCAGGACTTCCAGAGGCGGGCGATGGCGTCGGTGGCCTCACGGATCTTCTCGGCGCCCTCCTCCTCGGAGGACTTGGCTGCGTTCACCACGCAGTGGCCGAGGTGGTCCTCCACGAGTCCGAGCGAGACGGCCTGAAGCGCCTTCGTGACGGCGGAGACCTGGGTGAGGATGTCGATGCAGTAGACGTCCTCAGCGATCATCCGTTCGATTCCACGCACCTGCCCCTCAATGCGTCGCATGCGCTTGAGGTAGGCGTCGCGGTCCTTCGCGTAACCGTGGGGTGGGGCAGGGGCGTGACCGGCAGGGGCGCGACCGGCGTGGGTGTGGTTGGTGTGCGCGCCGCCGGTGTGCGCGTTGCCGGCCGGGACATCGGCGGTGCGTGCCGGGCTCGGCTGAGTTGTGGCGGCGCGGGCCGCATGGTCAGTAGGGGCGGCCGGCGTGGCCGTAGTGGTCTCTGTGGGCATGAATCAACCTCCTGCTGTACCTGAGCATACCCCCTAGGGGTATCAACACGCAACGAAGTTTCTCCCACCAAAGTGGTGAGCCCCGGGGGGGCTACTCGCTGGTTTCGGCCTCGAGGTCGGTGAACCACTGGGGCCAGGCGTCGCGGGGGAAGCGCTCGCGCTCGAGGCGGAGCATCTCGGCCGTGATGGTGCGCTGGAGTCGGGGTTGCCCCTCGCGGTTCAGATTGATGGTGAGCTTTCCGTCGGCTGTCAGCGTCACGAGCGCACCGAACCAGGTGCCCCTGCCGGGCTCCTTCGAGAGCTGACGGAGTTCGCCGAAGGCCTTCGCTGCGTCCTGGGCCACGGTGGGGACCATCGCGGTGGTGCCATCAGCCATCACGGACTGGGCGGAGATCTCCATAACGTTCCCGACCGATTGGCACATCACCCTCGTCTCCGTAGCTCCCTGCGGGATGTGGGGCAGCACCCCCTGCGCAATCCGCTGGTAGAGACCCACATGCGCGGGGGAGTTGAGCCCGGTCTCCGGGGTTCCGGGGGCGGGGCGGAGGCCCGTGATCTGGGGGGTGGGCCCGCCTGGAGCGAGGCTGCCGCCGGGAGTCTGGCCCGCCACCTGGGGAATGCCGAATGCCGTGGGATCAGTGGAGACGCCCGGCTGGTGGCTCGGAGTTCCTGGGGCCTGGAAGCCGCCCGGCCCTGGCTGCGTCCCCGTGTGAGCTCCCGGCGCCGCGCCCGCTCCATCCTGTGCGCCCGATCCCTGCTGGCCCGCTCCTGCGGGCTGCCCGAACGCGCCCACCGGCCCGCCCTCCAGGACGTTCTGGCGGCTCGCCTCCTGTGCCCGTGCCACGCGGTCCTTCTGCACCTGTGTCATCCACGGCTGCGCGGCCACCTCCTGCGGCTGGATGTTCTTCACCTCGGAGGAGGGCACAGTCGCCTCCCACACCCCGAGCTCCACCTCCTGGAGGCCCGCGTCCCGCGCGAGCTCCCAGTGGCGGGCTGCGGAGACCACGCGAGAGACCGGCCGCCCGTCCGGAAGCTTGAAGTTGTGCACGAGAAGTACGGGGTGCTCGTTCCAGGTGGCCGTCACCCGTACCTCGAACAGCGCCGTCACGTCCGCGTGCTGCACCTGCTTCACCCAGAGGCCGTCGTGGGACTCGAATCCGAGCTCCGCCGGCGGCTCCGTCGGTGCGATTGCCGTGATGGCGGTGGGCGCGCCGTTCTCCTCAGAGACCACATCCGCCACGAACGCCTTGTCCCCGAGCACCACGAGCGTGCCGGTGGTGGGCGTTGGTGTGGCGCGGCGGAGCTCATCTCCGGCCGAGTGGTTCTGCCAGCCGAACGCGGGGCCGTGGTAGGTGGCCACCAGTTCCGGGGTGGCGCCCTCCTCGAACTTCCAGAGGCGCGCGCCGCTAGTGATCCGGGAGTGGTCCAGGAAGAACTGCTCCACGAGCTGCTCACCCACATCAACCGTGCCGGAGGTGCTCATCACGTCTCGCTCGGTGATCCTCGTGGCGGGCGTGAGTTGCCAGGAGGGGGAGCGGTCCACATGCAGGATGTGGATCGGGCCTTCCTGGGGAAATGGGGAGCCCTCGTAGGCGGTGTGGTGGAGCCGGCGCAGATCTGACACGGAGGTGATCTGGGAGACCTCTCCGGCGCGGACAACGTATCCGCCCACGCGGTCGTACCCTTCGTTGAGGAACGCCTGAACGTGGGCAGGGCTGATGGCCTTCTGGAGTACGACGGTCATAACTCCACGCTTCCCGAGGCGCCTTGGAGCCTCCCGAACGATCCCCACCCTTCCACGCACGGCGTAGCACGGGTATTGCGGAATGCCGTCAACGACGTTGTGCAGCCCCGGAGGGCCGGGAGGTCAGCTACTCCGGGGATCCCGCCACCATCGGTGTGGACAGGCCTGGCTCGGAGCCCGCTGCTCGCTCCGGTCGGGAAACGGTCTCGGGTCGAGAAACGGCCCCGGCTTCGGAACCAGTCCCGGCTTCGGAACCAGCCCCGGCTCCCGAAAAGGCCTCCGTTCCGGTCACGGATTCCTCATCCTTGTCCCCCGCCGCCCGCTTCGCCCGAAGGTGCGCGATCACGAACCACACGAGCGCGATCGCCACCACCGCCACAACCGCGTACTTCCAGTACTCGAGCACCGGCTCCACGAGGTGCCAGTTCTCGCCCAGCAGGAACCCTGCCGAAACGAGGATCGTGTTCCACGTGACCGAGCCCACGAACGTCAGGAGCAGGAACTTCGGGATCGGCATGCGCGTCACGCCCGCCGGGATGGAGATGAGCGAGCGGAAGATTGGTATCAGGCGGCCGAGCAGCACCGTCCAGGAGCCGTGCTTGTCAAACCACGCCTCGGTCCGCTCGATGTCCCGCGCGTTCACGAGCGGCAGCGCTCCCATGATCTTGCGGGTGCGCTCGCGCCCGAGCGCCAACCCCACGTAGTAGAGCGCCATCGCGCCCACCACTGAACCCACGGTCGCCCACGCGATCGCGGAAACCAGGTGGAATGAGCCGAGCGACGCCGTGAATCCCGCAAGCGGCAGGATGATTTCACTGGGGATCGGTGGGAACAGGTTCTCGAGCGCCACGAGCAACGCCACTCCGAAGCTGCCCATCCACTCCATCATGTCCACGGACCACTTTGCGATTCCCGTGAGCTCACCCGTTCCAGAGGTCTCGGCGGCCACCGCCACCAGAGGCGCGGTGGCGGGATGCGCCGCGAGCGCGGCGATGGGAGCGGACAGGGGCGTGGCAAGTGGGAATGTCACGATCCCCACGCTAGAGGAGTTATGGGCGCGAGCCCCTGTGAGTTCTGACGCGTCGTCCCGTCACTTCCGACGGCGTCGCTCACCTCTCGTGTGCCACCGTCACTCCGTCTTCTCCTCACGCGCGCCGCCTGAATCAGGGGAAAGTGCGGATCCGGCGGGCAGGTGTGGAACGTTGACGAGCGTCTGGAGACCCAAGCGCTCCACACCGTCCGCCCCGCTCCGGCGTCGCCTACCTGCGACGGAAAGTTGCCAGAAAGTTGCCACCTAAACCACACACTCGGCGGGGGGAGGGCGCCACCTAAAC
>JAAZBW010000132.1 GCA_012513625.1 Actinomycetales bacterium
CTACGCGAGCCTCCGCTGGAAGCCCGCCCGCAAACGCTCCTTGTTCACGGCCGCGATGGCCGAGAGCGGGATGCCCGCGGGGCAGACCTTCGCGCACTCGCCGTAGTTGGAGCACGGGCCGAAGCCGGCCTCGAGCTCGTCCACGAGCGTGCGCGCCCGGCGTGAACGCTCCTGCGAGGAGAGCGGCAGCATCGCAAGGTGCTGAAGCTTCGCGCCGCCGAACAGGTGGGCGGAGCCGTTCGGGCACGCCGCCACGCACGCGCCGCAGCCGATGCAGGCCGCGAAATCGAGCGACTTCTCCGCCACCTCCTCCGTCACCGGCACCGAATCGGCGTCCGGCGCGGTTCCCGCGTTGATGGAGACGTAGCCGCCGGCGCGAATCACGTCGTCGAGTCGGTCACGGTCCACCATGAGGTCACGGATCACCGGGAAGGCGCCCGAGCGGAAGGGCTCGAGCCGCACCGTGGCGCCGTCCTCGAAGCTGAGTAGCCGCTGGTGGCAGCTCGGAACATTCTCGTCCGGTCCGTGCGGGCGGCCGTCCACCGTGATGCCGCACGCACCACAGATTCCCTCACGGCAGTCGGACTCGAAGGTGACGGGCTCCTCTCCGGAGTCCACCAGCCTCTCGTTGAGCGCATCGAGCAGTTCGAGCACGGACATGTGCGGCTCGAGGTCATCCATGGAGTGGGCTTCGAACCCGCCCTTGGCGTACTGCCCCGTCTGCCTCCAGACTTCAACTTTGAGTTTCACTTGTAGCTCCTCGTCGCAAGGGGAACCGACTCGAACGCGAGCGGCTCGGCATGGCGGGTGAACGTGAAGGGTTCGGTCCCCGCCCCCTGCCCCTGTTCGGGCCCATCCACGCTCCAGGCGGAGGCAAAGGCCCAGTTGTTGTCATCGCGTACCGCCTCGCCGGAGGCCTGGTGTTCGGCGCGGAAGTGCGCACCGCAGGACTCGTCGCGGTCGAGGGCGTCCACGCACATGAGCTCGGAGAGCTCGATGAAGTCGGCCACCCGGCCGGCCCGCTCGAGCGCGATGTTCACGTGGGTGCCGCTGCCGGGCACGCCCAGCTCGGTCCAGAACTGGTTGCGGAGTTCGCGGAGCTCCCCGAGCGCCGTAGTGAGCGACTCGGTGGAGCGGTTGACGCCGCAGCCCCGGTACATGATCTCGCCAAGTGCCCGGTGGAACTGCACCGGTCCGCGCTTGCCACCCACGGAGAGCAGCGAGTCGGTCCGGGCCTGGGTCCGCAGGACGGCGTCACGAACGCATGCGTCCTCCGCGCCCGGAAGCGCGGTGCCGAGCTGCGGGGCCAGGTAGTTCGGGATCGAGAACGGCAGGGTGAACCAACCGTCCACGCACGCGGACAGCAGGGAGTTCGCTCCCAGCCGGTTGGCGCCGTGGTAGGCCCAGCCGGCCTCCCCGCCCACGAACAGGCCGGGAATGGAGGTCATGCCATCGAAGTCGGACCAGAGGCCACCCATGGTGAAGTGGGCACCCGGCGCGATCCGCATCGGCACCTCGAACGGGTTCTCGCCGGTGGCGTGCTCGTACATGGTGAAGAGGTTGCTGTAGCGGTCCGAGATGGTCTGCTTGCCGAGCCGCGCGAGCGCATCCGAGAAGTCGAGGTAGACCGAATTCTTCAGCGGACCCACGCCGTGCCCGGCGTCGAGCTGCTCCTTGGCCGCACGGGACGAGATGTCTCGCGGGGAGAGGTTGCCGAAGCTCGGGTACTTGCGCTCCAGGTAGTAGTCGCGCTCATCCTCCGGGATCTCATTCGGCGGGCGGGAGTCGCCAGCCTTCTTCGGGACCCAGATCCGGCCGTCGTTACGCAACGACTCGGACATGAGGATGGTCTTCGACTGGTACTTGGACGAGATCGGCAGCGCCGTGGGGTGGAACTGCACGAAGCTCGGGTACGCGATCGTGGCCCCGCGGCGCACCGTCCGCCACGCGGCGGAGGCGTTCGAGTTCATCGCCAGGGTGCTGTGGAAGTACACCGACCCGTAGCCGCCCGTAGCGAGGACGACGGCGTGGGCGGGCAGCGCCCACGTCTCACCCGTGAAGAGCGAGCGTGCCACCACGCCGCGGCACACACCGTCCTCGACGATGAGGTCGAGCATCTCGGTGCGCGTGTGCAACTTGACCGTGCCGCGCTTGACCTGGCGCTGGAGTGCCTGCGCGCTCGCAATCTGCAACTGTTGGCCGGTCTGGCCACGCGTGTAGTAGGTGCGGGAGACCTGCACGCCACCGAACGAGCGGGTGGCGAGAGTGCCGCCGTACTCGCGGGCGAACGGGGCGCCCACCGCGTTCATGTGGTCGATGACCCGCACGGACTCCTCGCCGAGCCGGTAGGCCTCGGCCTCCCGTGCGCGGAAGTCGCCACCCTTGACGGTGTCCACCACGAAGCGGCGCACGGAGTCGCCATCCACCTTGCGGGCACGCGCCGAGTTGATGCCACCCTGGGCGGCCACGGAGTGCGCGCGGCGAGCCGTGTCGTGGTACGTGAGCACATGCACGTCATAGCCGAGTTCGCCCAGTGCTGCGGCGGCACCGGAGCCGGCGAGGCCCGTGCCCACCACCACCACGGTGAACCGCTTGGTGTTGAGGGGGCTGACCAGCTTGTAGGAGTCGCGGCGGCGCGTCCATGCGGTCGCGGGGTCACCGTCAGGGACTCCGCCCGAAAGGATCGAACCGAGCTTCACGCCCGGTACGGCCGACTCGGGCTGGACGAAGGGCGCGGATCCGGGGTTGCCGGGCTGCGTCGTCGTGGTCATGGGAGCACCCCCAGGAGGACGGCCGCCGGAATGGCGGCGTTACCGAACAGGATCAGGGTGGCGGCGATGCCGCCCACGGCGATGAAGGCGGCGCGGATGCGCTTGCCCATTGCGCCGAGATCGGCGGCCATGTTGGAGAAACCCTTCAGGATGTGGACGCCGAGCAGCACCATGATCAACATGTAGAAGATGCCGGACGCAGGGCGCTGGAACGAGGCGATGAGGTTCTCGTACGCGAAGGAGGATTCGGACGTGGCGGCCATGAAGGAACTGGTGGCAGCCGGGGTCGCGCCCACGGTGAGGTCGAGCACGTGGAAGATGATGAACACCAGCGTGAGGATCCCGGTGAGCGGCATCAACCAGGACGCCCAGGAGGCAACTCCGCTGATGTGGGCGCGGAACTTGCCGCGCGACTGGCGGCCACGCCACCAGATCATCGCCACCACGGTCACGTGGATGATCAGCGCAGGCACGAGGACCGCGCGCATGAGCCACAGCACGCCCGTCTCCGGGAAGAACGGGTAGAACGCGTTCTTCAACCAGTGCGCGTAGTTGTTGAAGGCATCGGCGCCTTGGAAGACCTTGAGGTTTCCATAGAAGTGGATCACCAGGAACACAGCCCAGATAAATCCTGTGACCGCCGCGGCCACCTTCAGTGCCCATCCGGGGATCCCCCCGGTTCGGCGTTTCTTTTCCGCTTGTGGCGGGGGCCCCACCCTGATCACGGGTTCCGTGGCTGCGGGTGACGGCGGGTTCAATTCAACTGACATCGTTTCCTCCTACAACAAACAGAGTAGGAGCCGGAACGAACGCTGTTATGGGACCTTGGTGCTGGCAATAGTCACGTTGGTATGCCGAACGTCACGTGCCGCGAGGTGGCAAGCGCTCGTGGTCACCGTGGGGCGCTCCTCCTCGGGCTGGCGCGTGGCGCGGCATGTGGGGCGGGGGCCTGCCGTGCAGCTGCGGGCGCGGGCCTGCCGTGCAGCTGCGGGCGCGGGCCTCAGCCGCGGTAACGCGCGTCCGGGCGCAACTGCAGGACTGCGCGAAGGAGGCGCACATTCACCACGTGGGTGCGCGGCTCCACCACGGCCGCCCCACGCAGGAACTCCACCAACTCCAGCGGGTTCAGAACGGCCATCACCCCCTCCACCGGTCCCACAGCGTTACTGGTGGGACGCCGGTCAGGGTTGACCCGAATGATCGACGGCTCCGTCAACATCCCGCCCGATGAGTGCAGCACCGTCACCCCACTCACCTTCCACGGGTGCAGCCAAAGCCTCGACTGTTCCAGGATCCGCGGCAGCGTCAGCCCTGGCGCCACGCCGTCCGGCGCGAGGGCCGCTCCGTCCAAGGTGAGCGAGCTCCCATCCACCATCACCGAATCGATGAGGATGGCGTGGTCACCCACGAGTACGGCGTGGTCGATGGTGGTGTTGCGGGTGCCGGGATCGCGGAGGTCGTGGATCAGGCGCATCGCCGGGTAGGCGGGCAGGACCGCGGCCTCCACCACCTCTGCGGTGCGGCGTGCGGCCTCACGCCGGTACTCTGCCGCGCGGGATGTCAGGCCCATCGCGTCCACGGCGGTGCCCGCCTGGCCGAGGGTGCGGTCGCGCAGGGTGGTCATCGGGAGGATCTCGGTGGCGGCGCGAGGTTCCCTGCCACCCTTCTCCCTGCCGAAGGCGAGCGGTCCCCGTCCCCGACGACGCCGCGAACCCGCCGAGTCCTCCTCCGGGAATAGCGGCGGATCGAAGATCGCACCCACCCGCGCGGCGTCCGCGCGTGGTGGCCGCTCCATGGGTCGGTAGAGGTTCGTGTACCGGGTCTCGCGGCCGGACCCATCAGCGCCCGGACCGCTCCCGCGACCCGACCCGTCGGCGCCCGGACCGCCAAAGCCCGAGCCACCCGCACGGGAACCGCCGGACCCCCAGCTGCCCGCCCCGGAGCCACCCGCACCCGCCGACCACGAGCTCCCGCGCCCGCCACCGGCCGGGCCGCTCCGGGATCCACGGTACGTCGCGGTGGGAGAACCGGTGCGCAGGGAGTGGTCGTAGGCGGAGCGGCGCTGCGGATCGATCAACGTGTCGTAGGCGAGTTGGACCGTGCGGAAGAGGCCCGCGGTGCCACCCGTATCCGGATGGGCAGCTCGCATGAGGCGGCGGTATGCGGACTTGATCTCCTCCTCGGGGGCGGTGGGGGAAACCCCGAGGAGCTCGTACAGGGTGGGCTCGGCGGCGGAGGTCATGGGCGGGCCTCGCCAGCCGCGGCCTCGGTCCCAGTGCCATCCCCGGCGACAGTCCCGCCACCATCCCCGCCCGCAGCCGTGATCCGCCGGAACGTCCAGAGCTTGTTCACCACAAAATTGATGGGCGTGGTCAGCATGATCGCGGTGATCTGGGCCCAGTACTCGCGCGAGCGCAGCCCCACATCCTCCGTGAACCAGTCGGAGGCCAGGTAGAACGGCGTGCCCGGGTGGGTGAGCGCCCACTGGATCGCCAGCCCCGCGAGCATCGCGATCGACCCGATCGCGAGGAACGGCCAGAACCCGCGCCACCAGCCCACCGAGTGCCCGCGGAAGGTCCACATGCGGTTCAGCTGGTAGTTCCACAGGTTCGCCACCAGGAAGGAGGCCACCCACACGAAATTCCGGTACCGGAAGGCGAAATCCTCGCCGAAGCCGATCAGCGGGTCTCCCGCGTTGACCGTGCCGCCGTTGAGCCGGTGCAGCAGGATGCCCACCGCCATGTTCACCACCACGCCGGAACCGCCCACCACGCCGAACTTGACGAACTGCCGGAGATTCCGGCGCATCCTCTGCTGGGTGGTCTCCCGCGGCAGGCCCGAGGGCCTCGCAGTCTCAGGAGTCGCGGTCACGATGTTCGATGCTACCGGCTGCAACTGGACGCCCGCTGCGTCCCGTTCATCCGCCCGCCACCGAGAGGTAGCGTTGCGTTCAGCACCACCCGAAGGGACTCCCGTGACCGCCGACGCTCTCCAGCCCGACCCGCGCTCCGCCGTCGAGGGGACCGCGGACGCGGGCGAGCAGAAGGGGGAGACCCGGCCCCGCGGCGTCGCCCCCCACCCCGCCCACGCCGTGCCCGGGTGGGACGAGTACTTCCTCGGGATCGCGGCGGCGGTGGCGGCGCGCGCGAAGTGCACGCGCAGGCGGGTGGGGGCCGTGCTGGTGGTGGACAAACGCATCATTGCCACGGGCTACAACGGCGCCGCGCCCGGCGAGCCCGACTGCCTCGAGGGCGCGTGCCCCCGCGGCAGGCTCGACTACCACGTGGTCCCTGGCCTCGGTGATTACGACCGACCCGGCACCGAGGGCTTCTGCATCGCCATCCACGCGGAGGTCAACGCACTCCTGTTCTCCACGCGGGACACGAAGGGGGCCACGGCGTACGTCACCGATCCACCCTGCCCCGGCTGCCGGAAGGCGCTGGCCGCCGGAGGCATCGATCGGGTGGTGTGGCCGGAGGGGGCCCACGAGGGTCGGGGGCAGATGATGGACTGGAGCCGCTGAGGGTGATCGCGTGGCCCGGGGGAGAATCTGGGCGACCGCGCACCGGTCCTTCACGGCGCGGGCACCCTATCCACGAGTTCGCCCTGAGCGGGATCTCGGCGCCCCCGGCTGCGGGCTGTGAATGGCCTTCCTAGGGTGGAGCGGTACGGAAGACCCCGCAACGGAAGGAACCTGAACATGACTCATCACCTGAGTGGCAAGAAGGTGGCATTCCTGCTGACCAGCCAGTACGAGGACTCCGAACTCACCTCGCCCTGGGACGCCGTGGTCGAAGCCGGCGCCGAGGCGGTCCTCCTCTCCCCCGGAGGGAAGAAGGTGGAAGGCAAGAAGGGCCACTCGCAGGACGCCGATCTCGACGTGGCGGGCGCGAATGCCGATGACTACGACGCGCTCGTGCTCCCCGGCGGCACCGTGAACGCGGACCACCTCCGGCTGGAGGAGGACGCCGTCCGGTTCGTGAAGGACTTCGACGCCACCGGCCGGCCGCTGGCCGTGATCTGCCACGGTCCGTGGATCCTCACGGACGCTGACGTGGTGCGTGGCAAGAAGATGACCTCCTACAAGTCGCTGCGAACCGACCTCACCAACGCGGGCGCGGACTGGGTGGACGAGGAGGTGGTGGTGGACGGCAAGCTCATCACCTCGCGCACCCCGGACGACCTGCCGGCGTTCAACCGCGAGATCGTCGCGGCACTCTCGGAGCGCTGAGGCGCCAGCGCAGACGCAGACGCTGCGGGAGACAGATCCCGGGCGTGGCAAGAACACTTCTGCCGCCAACCCCGAGGGGACGGCGGCAGAACTGTCTATTCAGCGGCCGTGAGGCCAGTGCGGCGGGCTATTGGGCGGTGCGGCGGGCGCGGGCTGCCACCGCCACGGCGCCGAGACCCAGCATCAGCAGTGCGGACGCGGCGAGAGGTGCCGTGTCCGAGCCGGTAGACGGGAGCTTGGCCCCAGCGGACGGCTTCACGGACGGAGTGGCGGCGCCGCTGGTCGGCTTGTCCGACGGCTTCTCGGTGGGAGTACCGGTACCTTCCGTGGGCTTCTCGGTCGGCTTCTCGGACGGAGTACCGGTACCTTCTGTGGGCTTCTCGGTGGGCTTCTCGGTGGCAGGCTCGGTGGCAGGCTCGGTCGGAGGCTCGGTGGGCTTCTCGGTGGGAGGCTCGGTGGGAGGTGTGGTCTCGCACGTGGTCTTGACCGTGAACTGTTCGCCGGGGTAGCGGAACGTGCCCACTCCGGACGCACCAACATAGTCCTGCTCGGGACCGCCCACGTACGCTTGGATGGTCACCGAACCGTTGTTGTGGCCCTCGGCGAAGGTGAGTCCTCCCTCCGGCATGATCTTGGCCCTGCCAACCGCCTTGCCGTCGGCATCGAGTTCCCAGTACTCGATCTGGTAGTCGAGGCCCACCACGGAACTCGCGAACGGAATATCAATGGCGCCACACGTGATCACGGGCTCGCCCACGGTCATGCACTTGATCTTGGAATCCCCAGGTGCCGTGGCCAGCCATTCGGCGATCGAGAGGCCATTCGGGCGCTGGCTCGGATCGCAGTAGTTCACGGTCTGGCAGTCGGTTTTGATCGTAATCGACCTACCCGGGCTCTTCCACTGCAGGTCATCCGGACCCGCGAACTGAATATAGGCCTCCTCGAGTCCGCCGATGTAGGCCCCAATCCTCACGGACCCACCGTTCTCGTCCTCGTCAAACCAGAGCCCTTCGTTCGGAAGAGTCCGTGCTTCGCCATAGGGCCGGCCTGCCGTGTCCACCATCCGGTACTCCATCTGGTAGGTGTACGGCTTCACCCTGCTGGTCATGGAGATGTAGACGTAACCACAGCTCACGTCGAAATAATGGACGTCGATACAGTCCGTGTTCGCTCCCGCGGGTGCGCTGGCAAGCCACTGCGCAACCGAGACGCCGCTCGGACGCTGGTTCGCGTCGCAGTAGTCAGTCGCGCCACCGGTGCTTCCGTCGCCACCGCCCCCCGGCACAGTTGCGTCGCCATCGTCGACCGGCGCGGTCGTAGCATTTTCGAGCCCTTAAGGAGCCGTCGCAACGTCGACGGCCACGCCTTCGTCATTCTCGGCCAGTGCCGGGATCGTGGCGGCTCCGAGGCCGGCGAGCGCGAGGGCGCCCGCAGCAATCAGGGACAGCGCCTTCCGCCGTCCGGTTGTGTTGGACATGGAAAAATCCTTCCCGAGGCGGGATAGACACCTACGTCCGCGCCAGAAAGACGACACTCCCCAGCGTGGCAGAGCAGTCCTGCTCCTATTCCAGTGTATTCCTAGCCCGTCGCCAAGAATAGGCGCTAAAATATCGATGACAAATTGTGACACGGTTTTTGGTTCACCCTCCAACGGGCGCCCGATAATAGGAGTGATTCACCCATATAAAACAATTATGCGAATATGGCTCACAGAAATGCCTAATAGGCGGGCACAGCAACTCAGAGCCCCACAGTCGCCGTGGTTCCACCACGGTCCTCCTCCTCGTGGGAGCCCGAGCCCGGCAAACGTCCACGTCAACGCCGCACACACGTCATGGCCAAGTCCCAACCCACCCCCGAGCGCCTGTCGTAGGGTGAAAGGCGCCCGGAACCGGGCCCCACACCAGCACAGAGAGCCGAGGTCGCAGTGAGCCCACGCGTCTCCCGAGTTCCCACCATTCCCACCGGACGGCGCATGCGTGCCCCCTGGGATGATGGCTCCCTCCTCCGGGGCCCCCTGTTCTCCGATGAGCAACTCGCGCGCCACGCCCGCGCGCTCGCGGACTCCCACGTCACGGTGCCGAGGGCGCGCCCGGTGGTCTCGCTCCTCACGCGGATGCGGGAGAACCAGCGGATCCTCACCACGAACTATGACGCGATCATGAACACGGTGGAGGCTGACGAGCAGATCTCGCCTGCCGCCGAGTGGTTCATTGACAACTTCCACGCGATCGAGAAACAGGTCCAGATGGTGCGCCGGGACCTGCCGCGCAGTTACTTCCGGCTGCTCCCCAAGCTTGGTCCCGGCTTCCTCGAGGGCCACCCGCGCATGTTCTCCATCATGTGGGCGTACGTGACCCACACGGACTCGGCGTTCGATCCGGATCAGCTTGCCAGCTATATCCAGTCCTATTCCGCCCGCAGTCCCCTCGAGCTGGGCGAGCTGTGGGCGGCCGCCATCAACCTCCGCATCCTGCTCGTGGAGAACGCTCGCCGGCTCTCCACCCAGATCGTCTCCGCGGACCGGGAGCGCCTCCTCGCCGACGACGTGGCGAACCGCCTCCTCGGAATCCACCCCTCCGCGGTGCCCGGCTCTCCTCGGGCCACCCTGGACGAGGCCCACCCGGGCTGGCGCGCAACCACGCCCTCTCTCCCCTTCTCCGTCCAACTTCTGCGCCGCCTCACCGAGGGCCCCTCCACGGAGGCTGTGGAGTGGCTCCACGAGTCGCTCGCCGGCCGCGGCCTCGATCCGTACCAGGCCGTCCAGCGCGAGCTCGCCACCCAGTCCCAGGCCACCCTGACGATGCGCAACATCGTGACGTCCATGCGGAATCTCGAGGACGTGGACTGGGAGACCTGGATCGAGTCCGTCTCCGCGGTGGAGAAGGAGTTGCAACGTTCCCCCGGCTACTCCGAATCCGATTTCGCCACCCGCAACCTCTACCGCTCCCATGTTGAGCGCCTTGCCCGCGGCTCCGGCCAGGACGAGGTCACCGTCACCCGCCGCGCAGCGCGCCTCGCCGCCGAGGGTATGGACGGGGTGGGCCAGCACGTGGGCTACTGGTTCGTGGACCGCGGCGCCCCCATCCTGGAGCGCGCGCTCGGCTACCGCCGTACCGTCCGCGAGCGCCTCGTCGATGCCATCCAGCGCGCTGGCACCGCCGGCTACGTGGGCACGATCGTCACCCTCACGGCGCTCCTCACCGCGCTCCTTACGTGGTGGATCACGACGGCGTGGGCCGGGCTCGCACTCCTCCCCGCCATCCTGCTCGGGCTACTCCTCGCCCTCCCCGTCTCCGACTACGTGGTGGCCAGGATCGGGACCCACCTCACGCGACTCATCCCCACCGTCCCCATGGCGGAACTGAACCTCGCGGCAGGCGTGCCGGAGGAGTACCGGACCCTCGTCGTCGTTCCCACGATGATCACCTCGGACGGAGCGGTGAAGGAGACGATCGAGACCCTCGAGACCCACTTCCTCGGCAACAACAACGGGGAGATCTACTTCGCCGCCGCCACCGACTGGGCGGACGCGGACGCGCCCACCCGCGAGGGCGACCAGGAGCTCCTCGATGCTGCCCGCGCCGGCGTGGCGGGCCTGAACGCCACCTATGGCAATCGGTTCATCCTGTTCCACCGCGAGCGGCGGTGGAATCCCTCGGAGGGCGTGTGGATGGGCTGGGAGCGCAAGCGCGGCAAGCTCGAGGAGCTGAACAGGGTCCTCTCCGGCGCCACGGACACCACCATCACCACGATCGAGGGTCAGATCCCGGGACCCTTCCGCTACGTGATCACACTGGATGCGGACACGCAGCTGCCGCGCACGTCCGCCAAGCGTCTCGTGGGGAAGATCGCTCACCCGCTGAACCGGGCGCACTTCGCCTCGGACGAACTGCACGCACCGGTGATCCGGGGCTACACGATCCTGCAGCCGCGGGTGACCCCCTCCCTGCCCTCGCAGGAGGACACGAGCCTCTTCCAGCTCCTCTACTCCACCCGCCAGGGCCTCGATCCGTACACGTTCGCGGTGGCGGACCTCTACCAGGACGTGTTCGACGAGGGCTCGTTCGCGGGCAAGGGGATCTACGAGATCGCAGCGCTGGACCGCGCCCTGGCCGGTCGCATCCCGGAGAACGCGGTGCTCTCCCACGATTTGCTGGAGGGCAACTACTCCCGCTCGGGCTACGTCTCGGACGTGGAGGTGGTGGAGGAGCACCCCACCTCGTACGCCGTGGACATCTCGCGCAACCACCGCTGGACGCGTGGGGACTGGCAGCTCCTCCCCTGGATCGCGGGCCGGCGCCGTGCCGGCATGAGCGGCCTCGGCACGTGGAAGATGGTGGACAACCTCCGCAGATCCCTCGCCCCCGTGGGCGCGATCCTCGCGGTCATCGTGGGTGCACTCCTGCTTCCGGCCGGTCCGCTCGCCGCCTGGGTGGGTCTGATCGCGGCCATGGTGCTGCTGCCGGGCCTGATCCCGGCGCTGCGTTCATTCCTCGGCTTCCGCCGCGGCTTCACCTTCTCGAGCCAGCTGCGCGCCTCCGGGCGCGACATCCGCCGGGCGCTCACCGTGGGTGCCCTCGATTTCACGTTCCTCTCCCATCGCGCCGCGTACATGCTGGATGCGATTGTCCGCACCCTCTGGCGTATGGGCGTGAGCCGCAAGAACCTGCTCGAGTGGACCACCGCGGCCGCCGCGGGCAGTTCCGCCAAGGGCGGCCTCTCCTGGTTTGTGCGGCGCATGGGCGGCGGTTTCGTGGCCCCCCTGGCGCTCATCGCGGTCGCGATCGCGCGCCCCCAGATCGCGCTCGTGATCGCGATCCCGGTGCTCCTGTGGCTGCTCGCGCCCGTGGCGGGGTGGCGGGTCTCCCGTCCCATCCAGCCGGTGGAGCGCCAGGCCACCGCGGAGACGGCGCTGGAGCTGCGGACCATCGCCCGCCGCACGTGGCGCTTCTTCGAGGTGTTCGTCAATGCCAATGAATCCGATCTCCCGCCGGACAACTTCCAGGAGGATCCGCGGGACAAGGTGGCGCACCGCACCTCACCCACCAACATCGGCATGTACTACCTCTCCGCCGTGGCGGCGCGGGATTTGGGCTGGATTGGTCTCGCGGACGTGACGGACCGGCTGGCCGCCACCATGCGCACGCAGATCTCGCTGGACCACTACCGCGGCCACCTCTTCAACTGGTACGACACGGAGAGCACGCACCCCCTCAACCCGCGCTACGTCTCCGCCGTGGACTCCGGGAACCTCGCCGGCCACCTGCTCGTGCTCGCGAACGCCTGCGCGGACCTCGCCACCCACGATCCCCGGTTCGACGACGTCCGGCCGGGCATCCTGGACGCCCTCGCCAACGTGTCCGCCACCGTGA
>JAAZBW010000133.1 GCA_012513625.1 Actinomycetales bacterium
GCCCACGCTCACACCTCCTTGGCCAACTCGCGGGCCAAACGCGCGAACAGCACGTACCCCAGAACAAACACCGCCACCGCCGCCACCACGCAGTACACCACCGTCTGCCACTCCGGCCACTGCAGACCGTAGAGAGACCCGCGGAACAGCGAGATCAGCGGGTTCATGGGGTTGCCGTATGCCAGGATCGGCCTCACCGAGGCCGGAATGAAGTCCAGTGGATAGATGACGGCCGTGCCGTAGAACCAGATCATCACGCCCAGCGGGACCAACTGCTGCAGGTCGCGGAAGTAGACCGCCGCCGCCGACAGGAACATGGCGAGCCCCCCGGTGAACAGGAACAGCAGCACAACGGCCAGCAACACCACCGGTAGGTAGGGGAGGAAGAAGTAGCCCCACGCGAGCAGGAACACGAACAGCACCACCAGCTCCAGGCCAAAGTTTATAAGATTCGTAATAAGGATGGAGAATGGTATTACCTCACGCGGAAAGTACACCTTCTTGATGAGGTTGGCGTTCTCGATCATGGACGTGGTGGCGCGATTGAGCGAAAGGGAGAAGGAGTTCCACGGCAACAGCCCGGCCAGGAAGAACAGCGGAAAGTCCTTGATCCCGGCCCGAAACACGAACGAGAAGACGAACGTGAACACCAGCATGGTGAGCACCGGGTTGAGCAAAGACCACAGGAACCCGAGAACAGAGTTCTTGTATTTGACCTTGAGCTCGCGCACCACCAGCGCCCACACCAACTCGCGGAAACCATAGAGTTCTCGAAGTCTGGTGATCATCATCCCCGCGCCGCGGCATCGTCATCATGCGGTGCGCCCGCACGCTGCGGCTCACCGCGCCCGATGATAGCAGAGGCCCGGGCGGCCACCCCGGCGGCGTCCCCGCCGGCCGGCTACTCCCGGATCAAATGGCGGTGTCCACACGCTCCGGGTTGTCGCGCACCCACATGAGGAGGGCCGCCAGGATCCTCCGGACATCACCTACTTGATGCGCACAGATCTCAAAGAGCTCAGCCGACGATATCTCATCGTAGAAGTGCACCATCCGGTTGCGATACCCGGCGAGTTGAGCCATGAGGGCCGCATCCGCCTCGTTGAGCACGTCCATACGACCCAACGAAACCGCGATCTCCTTGTACTCGGAGGGACCCTCGCCGAATCCCTTGGCCAAGACGTGACGCCCCAGATCCATCAGCGCCTCCAAGGCCCGGCGCAGGTAGGACTCGGCGGCCGCCCCCACCACGGGATCTTCGGAGAATGCCTGAGGATCATGAAGAGGCAGCCTGGAAAGGCCATCCAGCATCTCCCGTACCTGCCCGGCCTTATGCATGACCGTCGCGGCCTTCACCCGGCCCGGCGTCACGATTCTGCCCTCATCAGCTCACGCCAACGCTCACGGAAGAAAGGTGCCAGGTCCCCGGCGCGCCGCAGGTAGTAGAGCTGCAACTCCGACTCCTCGATCTCGTCCCGCGCGTACAGGAGTTCGCCCCGCACCACCTCGGCGGCAAGGAACGGGTCCGCCTCGGGCAGGATCACCAGGTCCGCCCGCGGTACCCCCAGCTCATCCTCCAAGGCCTGCATGAGCTCCACCCGCTCGGAGGCCGAGAGCCGCCGCCGCCAATCCGGCTGAACGCCGATGTCCACATCTGAGTCGCCCATGGTCGCCGCAGGGGGTGCAGGGTACCCGGAACAGACACGCTCCGCTGTCTCGGCCGCGCGGCTGCCGAACACATACACGGCCAGGAGATCGTACCTCAGCGCGAGCGAGGCGATTCTCCCGGCGAGCGTGTCCCCCTGCATCTTCGAGGTGTCTCGATCCATGTCGCCTCGATTATCCCACGACCTCGCGGGGCGACCGCGCCGCCACTGCATCCAATCGCGCGAAATGGCGGCGATCCAGCGTGATGAGGCCATCCAACTCCCGATCGATGCACCACGCAGCGTTGTAAGCGTCCACGTAATCCACGCCCCGTTCCTCATACCACTTGAGCGCAAGCAGTACCGTGTCCTGCCCGGGAAGAACAAGACCCGGCATCGTCGCCACCGCCAACGCCGCCTCGGTCACCTGGGCACGCTCCAGCCGGTAGAACGACTCCAACACCCAGACGATCTCCGCGATCACCAAAGGATTGGCGTAGAGCGTGATGCGTCCCGCCTCAGCGGCTCGGAAGAGAGCCTCCGCCGCATCCGCCTCCTCCGGCACATCGTTCGTCAAGAAGCGCAGGAACACATTGGTGTCCACCAGGTACACACCGCGACCCGAACCCTCACCCGGAGTGTTCACCGCGCTCTCTCTTCACCTCGGGCCTCCCGCGCCGTCGCGCGCACAGCCTGAAAGTCCTGAGGACCCGTGACCCGAACACTCCCACGCAGGTCCAACACCGTCTTGCGCACCGGGCGGAGGACGAGACCATCGGGCGATGATTCGTCCAACACCAGAGTGTCCCCCACTTCCAGACCATACAGGCGGCGGATCGAACTGGGAATCGTCACCTGCCCACGTCGCCCCACACGTACTGCCAGCATGGCTTCATCTCCCGGCACGCTCCGCTCAACCGTGGCCACCGCCTCCCGCCCCTCAAGCGAGACGACAGGATGGATGATGTCCACCATTCTCATTATAGCGGATGCGTTGCAGATATCCGCAATGCGAGAAAACATCCGCCACCCGCCCGGGGTTCACAGGAGCCGATCGCCTACATCGGTCCGCGCGCGTCTCGGTGTGCCTCAGGCGCGCCGCCCCGCCGACCGCGCCCGCAGCCACTCCACCACCATGGGGATGACCGAGACCACTACAATCGCCACGATGACGATCTTGAAGTTCTCCTTGACCACCGGCACATTCCCGAAAGCGAACCCCGCCCCGAGGAACAGGCCGGTCCAGACCACCCCTCCCCCCACGTTGTAGGCGAGGAAGCGGCGGTAGCGCATGCTGCCCACGCCGGCCACGAACGGCGCGAACGTCCTGACGATAGGCACGAACCGCGCCAGTACGATGGTCGTACCGCCGTGCTTCTCGTAGAAGCGCTCGGTGCGTTCCAGGTACCGGCGCTTGAGGAACCGGCCGTCCGCGCTGAACGCCCGCGGTCCCACTCTGTGGCCGATCCAGTAGTTGACGGTGTCGCCCAGGATCGCGGCCACGGCCAAGAGCAGCCACGTCAGCCCCAGATCGATGCCGCCCACAGCCGCCACCGAACCCGCGGCAAAGAGCAGCGAATCCCCGGGCAGGAAAGGAGTCACCACCACCCCGGTCTCGAGGAACACAATCAAGAACAACAGCCCGTAGATCCAGACGCCGTGACGCACCACCAGCTTCAGAAGGTGAGCGTCGAAGTGGAGAAGGAAATCCAGAACAGCTTCCATGAGATTCGTCCCTCGGTGAAGCAGCCCGCCGCGGGGCGTTTACGTGTCGGTCACGGTGACACATACGGTGCCACAGAACCGCGGACCCAAATGCAAGGATATTGTAAAGATGGCGCCGCCCGCTGCGGCATTGCGCGCTGTGGCGCCGCCCGCCGCGGCGCCTGTCCTTGTGGCTCCGCCCGCCCCGCTACGGTCCCAGCATCCACCACATCCGGAAGAGCACCTCCGCCGCCTCCCCCCGGCTCGCCGGCGCCCACGGGTCCCAGCCGGCCCCGAACCCCACCACACCCCCCAGCAGCCCGTTGTACTCGGCGATGCGCATGGTGGGGCCGTGGGTGGCATCGAAGGCGCCCAGCGTGCCCGGCCACTCCGCGGGGGGCTCGGCCAGCGCACCCGGCGCCCGCCCCTGTGCCGCCCGCACCGCCATGGTCACCAGCTGCGCCCGGGTGATCTCCGTCCACGGGGAGAAGGCCGTGGGGCCGGTACCCACCGTGATCCCGGCGGCGTACGCGGCGGCCACGTACTCGTGGGGGTAGAGATCGGCGAGGTCGTCGGGGCCGAGGTCCCGGAAGGGCGAGGTCAGGTCCTCCGTCACGGCCACGCCGAGCACCCCGCAGATCATCTTGGCGAACGGCGCCCGCCACAGCCGGTTCTCCGGCCGGAACTCCCACCCCCCGGGGATCTCGTAGCCGTGGATCAGACCCGCGCCCTGCAGGGCGTAGATGGGGAGGGCATAGTCGTGGCCGGGGGTGACATCGCGGAAGGGCCCCTGTTCCACGGTGATCGAGGCCGGCCAGGGACCGCCCACGTTCCCCGCCGCATCACACGCCCGCACCTCCAACGCGCGCAGGCCCAGCCCCGGTGCCAGAGCCCACGGGAACTCCCTCGGCCGCTCCCGCCGTCCGTCCCAGGCGCCTCCCGCGTTTCGCAGCGACACCTCCACCTCCGGCGACCCATCCTCCACCACCAACTTCACCATCACCGTCTCCGCGAAGCTGGTGGCCGCCCCGCCATTCAGCAGCAGCGACACCAGATGCGGCGCCACCGTATCCACGTACACGGTGCGGGTGCCCGCCGCGGGGATGAAGGTGCGTCCCGCCACGTCCCGCACCTCCACCTGTACTTCGTGAGGCACGTAGTCCTCGGGCGGGAGCGGCCAGTCCCAGTGCCAGGTGGCGAAGGTGGTGCCGGCGCCCGCATCAAAGACGGCTGCGTGCCAGGTGGCGCCCCCGTCGGTGGAGATCCGGACCGAGGCCACCGCCAGGTCATCGGTGGCCGTGCCGTGGATGAGGGCTGCATCCCCCGGCGACCCGCCCAGCACCGCCCCCGGCAGCGGTGCCTCCAGCGTCACCTCGGGGAAGGCCATGTCCGGCCGCGCCAGCCACACCTCGGCCCCCGTCCCGGCTCCCTTGAGCCAGGCCACCACATCGCCCGCGAGCGCGCACCAGGAATCGGGGGCGGGATCGTCGGTGATGGTGCTGACCCAGCCCTCGTGATCCCGGTACACCACATCACCCTCCATCAGCGAGCCGCCGCGAGGCACCACCCACGCCACCCCCCACGGCGACAGCGCCAGCCGCGGACGATCCCCGCACATCTCTCCCGCCACCACCGTGTAGAACGAGCCCACCCCCGGCCGCCGCGCTGCCACCAGCAGCCGTCGCGGGGTCGTCAGCTGCCCCCAAGCCACGAAGTCGCCGCCGGCGCCCGCGGCGCAGGCCGGCTCCATATCATCGACATCGTTGTCCGTGAGTTGCGTGATCGCGCCGCCCTCCCACCGGTAAATCTCGAAATCGTGGCCGTCCCAGCCCGCCCAGGTCACCGCACCCCCGCAGACCACCGGCGGCAACTCCTCCACGTCGTTGTCGGTCAGCCTGATGACGGTGGAGCCGTCGTAGAGGTAGATCTCGGGGTCGGTGGCGTCCCAGCCACGCCAGGCCACCCACTGTCCGTCGGTGTGGGGGCTGTCGTCCCGTCGCGAATCCGACGCCAGCAACAACCCGGTCCGCGTGACCAGGTTGAAGAGCACGACCTGCCCGGGCTTGGTAGCCGCCGGGTCCTTGCGCACGTAGGCAACGAGGTCGCCCGCCGCCGAAACCTCTCCATCCTCCACCAGATTCTTGGTAATTCTAAGGATGAACGTTGTTGAGGCCAGGTATGCGAACACCTCCGCCTCCGGCCCCAGCCCCTTCACCCAGACCACGTCGCCGCGCCCGGTGACCAGCGGGTCCATATCCGGCGCCGAGTCATCGGTGAGCACCGTGGTGACCCGCGTGGCGAGGTCGTACCGCATGATCTCGGTGTCGCCGCCTGCCGCGCTGGGAGCCGCCCAGACCACCCACCCACCGCCCACGCCCAGCGGTTCAGCCGACGCCGCCGCCGGCCGGCCCTCCTGCCACACGTTGTCCGTGAGACGGAAGACGGCGTAGTCTTGGCCGCTGAGC
>JAAZBW010000134.1 GCA_012513625.1 Actinomycetales bacterium
GACCGGGGAGTGACCCGTTACGAGCGGCGGGCGGCTAGGTTGGCCGCTGGACAGGACCCTGGCGACTGCCGGGCTGGTGAGGGGCGTGGCATGACCGCTGAGGGCGCGGCCCACAAGGGCGCACTCGAGGAGGCCCGGAATGCTGGGGCAGAAATAGGCCGGAACACCAAGGAACGACTCGGGGAGGCACGCTCAAAGCCCGCCGAGATCAGCCGGCACGCCCGCGAGCGGCTCGAGGAGGGCCGCGACCGGATCGAGGAGCGGTTCGAGAGCATTCCAGACATGCTTCCGGAGCGCGCCGTCATGCAGCGGCGTGTCCGGATTGCCACGTTCATCATCCTGCTCGTGTGCGCGGGACTCGTCGTTGCCGGCTTCGCCACCGGCACGCTCCGCTCGCTCGAGAGCCTCCAGTCCTTCGTGCTCTCCCTCGGCTGGTTCGGACCCGTGGTCTACATCATCCTCGTGGCGGCGCAGTGCGTGTTCCCCATCATCCCCGGCGGGATCGGCATCGTGGCCGGGCCCGTGCTGTTCGGCTCGTGGCTCGGCTTCACCTTCAACTGGATCGGAATCTCGCTCGGCTCCTTCGCAGCGTTCTTCATCGCGCGACACTTTGGGATGTCCATCATCGAGCGGATCTTCCCCGCCGCTCTCGTGGACAAGTTCGACGACTGGACGGACAACCCCCGATTCACCCGCCTCTTCGCCCTCGCAATCCTCCTTCCTGTGGCTCCGGATGATCTGCTCTGCTACCTGGCCGGCACCACGAAGTTGCGGTTCCGCACCTACGCGCTCATCATCGTCACCTGCAAGCCGCCCTCGCTCGCCGTCTACTCATTCGGCCTGATTGCCGCGCTGGAGGGCATCGGAACCTGGCTCGGCTAGGGCCCACATCCGGAATGTCGTGGAGGCCCCGAACCGAGCGCCACTACGATGAGCAGGTTTGTGGAATCACCTCTGGAGGGGGAACACATGAAGACACGCGCGTTCGCGGCAGCCGCCGCCATCGCTGCGCTCGCACTCGCCGGATGCGGGGGCGACGGGAAGGACCGGGAGGACGTCACCGTGCCCGGTGGAGCCGGAGATACCAACGCCGGGCCAGCCACACAGGAGGGCGGGGAGACTGCCGCGCCGCCGACCGAGCCGGCACCCGCCGCGGGCGGGGACGAGATCCTGAACCGCACGATCGACTACCTGTGGAGTGGAGCCTCCTACCGGCAGGAGGGCTCCATGGAGGTGAGTGTGGTGGTGGGCGGCCAGGCGATCGCCAACAGCACCACCTTCACCAACGACTACATCCCCGAGCCGCTCCAGATGGACATGACCATGAGCACCTCTGCTGATGGCCTCACCCAGGAGATCCGGATGGTGATGGTGCCCGAGGCGGCGAATACCCGCGTCTACGTCTCTGACCTGGGTCAGGGCGGATGGATGACCTACACCATGACCCCGGAGGAGGCGGCAGATTCTGGGCTCGGCGCAGTTGACCCTATGAACCAGGCACTCCAGGACCTCGGGAGTGACGCGGAGATTACCCGCCGGGAGCTCGCCGCCTCACCGGACACGAACGGCGAGGCTGCCTACGAGCTCACCATCACCCTCCCGCCGAGCGCGCTGACGGAGATCGTTTCCGCGAACGCGGGCGGAACCATTGACGGCTTCGAGGGATCCGGAACGGTGGTCTAC
>JAAZBW010000135.1 GCA_012513625.1 Actinomycetales bacterium
CCCCCGTCGCCTCACCCACGCACCGCCGTCGCCCCACCGACGACGCCGCCCACCCTCCGCCGTCGGGGTTCGTAGTGATACTGCGCCGTTGGCGAACTGGGAATGAGGGATCAGGAGTGGGACGATTACGGTAGAGAAAGACGAAAGGAGCCCCAATGGCCGGCGAGGACTCGTGGGAAGACGTACTGCGCAGCATGCTGGGCGAGGAGGGCGCGCGACGGGCGATTGAGTCCATGCGTGCGGCGGGCATGGACCCGTCGGCGATGGGTGAGGCCGCCGGTCTTCCCTCGGACCCGAACATGTTCCGGCAGATGGTCTCGCAGATCCAGCAGATGATCGCAAGCTCGGGCGATGGGCCGGTCAACTGGAACCTCGCGCATGATGTGGCGCGCCAACAGGTCCACTCCGCAGGTGATCCCGCTCCGTCTGCGGCGCAGGACGCGCGTGTCCGCCAGCACCTGCAGGCGGCGGACCTGTGGCTCGATTCTGTGACTGAGCTCGTGGGAACCACGGAACGGCGCGGCGCCCTCTCGCGCGCGCAGTGGGTGGCGGAGGCGCTCCCCGTGTTCCAGCAGCTTGCGGAGCCGGTGGCGCAGAACGTGGTGCGCGCCGTGACCGACATGATGACGCAGCAACTGGGAGACGTCCAGGAGCATCTCGGAGAGATGGGCGGAGAGCTCGGCCCCCTCTCCGGCCTCGGCCTCGGCGGGTCCCAGGGCCTCGACATACTGAAGCGGATCGGCGGTGCCACCTACGGCATGCAGCTCGGAGCCGCGGTGGCGTCTCTCGCGCAGGAGGCGTACGGGCTGACGGACCTGGGAGTACCGCTCACCGAGTCCTCGGCCGTGGCACTCGTGTCCGCGAATGTGGACGCGTTCGCGGACGGCCTCGAGATCCCGGCCGAGGAGGTGGCCCAGTTCCTGGCAGTGCGCGAGGTGGCGCACGCGCGCCTGTACACCGCGAGCCCCTGGCTGCGTGGGCACGTGATCGGGCTGGTGACCAACTACGCGCGGGAAATCTCGATCGACGTGGAGGCGATGGAGCAGGCCTTCCGCGAGATCGACCCCACCAACCCGGAGCAGATGCGCGAGGCGCTCGGTTCCGGCATCTTCGCCCCGGCGGTCAGCGAGAGCCAGAAGCGCACGCTCGAAAGCCTCGAGACCACGCTCGCCGTGATCGAGGGATGGGTGGAGCACGTCACGAGCGCCGCCACCCAGGGATTCGTGCCGAACGCGGTGGCACTCACAGAGATGATGCGACGGCGCCGGGCCACCGGCGGGCCGGCGGAGGACACATTCCGCACCCTCGTGGGCCTCGAGCTCCGGCCGCGGCGCTGCCGCGAGGCCACGCAGCTGTGGCAGACGCTCACCCGCGAGTTGGGCGTGGCCGAGCGGGACGCACTCTGGTCGCACCCGGACCTGCTGCCCACCTCCGCGGAGCTGGACGACCCGTCCTCGCTGGTTGCCTCGCGCGCGGCCGGTTCGGACTTCGACGACGCCCTCGAGGAGTTGCTCCGCGGCGCCGCGGAGGAAGCTGGCGAGAAGCAGGACGAGAAGGACGACGAGGGAGAGCAGCCCTCGGCCTGAGTTATCCACACCCCCCGGCGGACGCGGCCGGAGACGTGGCACGGTGGTGCCATGCGGATGAACCGGCCCGTGCTCTGGCGCCGCCAGGGAGAGGTCCAGCTGGGTGCTGCTCCCTGGAGCACCCGGCTCGAAGGCCTCGGTGACGATGTGTGTGACCTGCTCCTCGATGTGGGGGCGGGCCGGCACCGCACGGCTGCGGACGCCGCCGCGCGCGGCATCGATCGTGCGCACTGGGCGGAACTCACCGCTCGGGCCGCCGAGGAACTGCGCCTCCCCGCGCCGCTCCCCCGGCCCACGTTCCGGCCCGTGCCGCTCGACCACCACGCCCTCACCCGTTCCGTGGTGGCCGGCCTCGACACCCTCGGCGGCGCTGCAACAGCCGAGATGGCCGTGCTCACTGACTGGTACGTGACCGATCCGGTGCGGGTCCGCCCGCTGATGCGGAACGATCGGCCGTTCCTCCCCCTCGTCATCGACGACGACGGGGCAACCGTCGGTCCCCCGGTGCACCCGGGGAGAACCTCATGCCCGCGGTGCCTCGATCTGGCGCGCGCGGACGATGACCCGTGCTGGCCGGCGGTGGCCACACAACTCCGCCTGCTCTTGCCGGGGCGGCTGGATCCGATGGTGGTGCGCCTTGCCTCCGCGGCCGCCGTCCTCGAGATCGGGGCCGGGGAGGGCTGGGGATGGCGCATCTCGGCTGAGGGGATCGCCCGGTTCCGGGTGGAACCCCACAACGCCTGCGGCTGCCTGACGCCGGACCCCGAACAGGCGCCTCTCGAGCACGCCTAGCTGCTGCCCCGGATTGGTGACCAGCACGGAGCGGTCAGCGGCCGAACAGGCGGGCGAACACGCCCCGCCCGTCCGCCTTCTCCGCGCCTGCCTTCTCCGGGTGCTGCCCGTTGCACCACTGCGACGAGGGAACGGTGGCCTTCACGGAGGCCACATGCTGGCCGCAGCCGGCCCAGGTGGTCCTTCCGCAGGTCTTGCACTTGACTGCTCTGCACATCTCGGAGTCCTCTCGCTGCACTGGTGGATGGTTCTGCTGCCCCCAGTATACCCCGGGGGGTATATGTCACGAGAGTGGATGACGTGAGGGTGCGCGTGATGACTCTCACGGCATCCCGGGATGCCAGGTGGATCAGCCACCCGATAGGTTGGACAACGCGCGATCCGCACAGTCTTGCCTCGGGTCGCATGATCAGGCGGACTCCTCCGCCATCCGCGCCGCACCGCCCACTCGGGGTGGGAGCAGAGCGCGCCGGGCGAGACCCGATTGGATTCACGTGCACCACAACGACTTCGCACGCCTTGGCGTGCCCTCTTCCCTTGTTTCCGCGCTCGC
>JAAZBW010000136.1 GCA_012513625.1 Actinomycetales bacterium
ACGTCGCGCACGAGGGTGGTGGGCCACTCCGCCACGGGCGTGAAGCGCAGGTCCCGGTTGGTGCAGATGCCGAGGAGGCGGTCCTGCTCGTCCACCACGGGCACGCCGGAGACCCGGAACTGGCCGCAGCGCTCATCGAGCTCCTCGAGCGTGGCATCCGGGCCGATGGTGACCGGATTCGTAATACGTCCCGTCTGGGTTCGCTTCACGAGATCCACCTGGTAGGCCTGGTCCTCGATCGAGAGGTTGCGGTGCAGGATCCCGATGCCGCCCTGGCGTGCCATCGCGATCGCCATGCGGGACTCCGTGACCGTGTCCATGGCCGCGGAAAGGAGGGGCATGCGCACAGAGATCTCCCGAGTCAGGCGGGAGGTGGTGTCCACCTCGGACGGGATCACGTCCGTGGCACCGGGGAGGAGGAGGACGTCGTCATACGTCAGGCCAATGGGCAGTTCTGTCACGCCCCCAGTCTAGATGGCCGGATCGGGCCCTGCTGCGGACTCTGTCATGGCCGCGTGGCGGGCCGCTCGGCACGAATTACCTCACCCGAAGGGGTACTAATCGGCCTTTTAGGGCACAGGGTGTTGCTTATTCACTGATTGAAGGGCTAGCGTTCGGTTGTAGCACGGGTCACACCCGGCTGAAAACCGTTTGGATCACGAGGTTGGGAAGACTCCCGGAGGCCGCACCCCCGGCTCCCCGGGCCACGCAGGGAGGGTTGCTCGAATGGCTGAGATCAGTCGGTTGCCTGGACCCGTCATTGAGCTCTGGGAATGGCAGTACCAGGGCCTGTGCAGGGACGCAGATCCCGAGATCTTCTTTCACCCCGAGGGTGAGCGTGGCGGCACGCGCCGGCGCCGCGATGAGGCGGCCAAGGCGATCTGCGCCAGTTGCCCCGTGCTCGAGCAGTGCCGCGAGCACTCACTCGCAGTCCAGGAGCCCTATGGGGTGTGGGGCGGGATGACCGAGGACGAGCGTACCCAGATCATCCAGCACCGCAAGGCGGAGGCGAGGGCGGCCGCCGAACGCACGGCCGGCTGACGCACCGCACTCCTGGTGGCACCACTGATCGCAGTCCGGCACCCGTAGCCGGGCGTATGTGCCGGGGGGCGGCCGCGGAGACGAGGAAGGGGCCCCGGGATCACCCGGGGCCCCTTCCTCGTCTGGAGCTACTTCTCGACGATTGCGAGCACGTCGCGCGCCGAGAGGATCAGGTACTCGTTGCCGGAGTACTTCACCTCGGTACCGCCGTACTTGGAGTAGATGACCACGTCACCCACGGCCACATCGATCGGGATGCGGACCCCGTTATCATCCACCCGGCCGGGGCCGACGGCGATCACGGTGCCCTCCTGGGGCTTTTCCTTGGCGGTGTCCGGGATGTAGAGACCGGACGCGGTGGTGGTTTCGGCTTCGAGCGACTGCACCACGATGCGGTCCTCGAGCGGCTTGATGGAGACCGACACAGCGGCACTCCCCTTTCGTTTCACGGGTGTACTGGGGTGGGATTCCTGGCACCGCCGTCGCGGGGGTCGGGGCCGTGGCCTCCCGGGCGGGCCGGAGCCCGCAGGTTCAATCTATGCCGGGGTTAGCACTCGGTCAAGGCGAGTGCCAGCCGCGCCGCGAATCCAGCCCGCCGGGAGCCCGGAACAACCCGGCCGCGGCCCGCTTGCGGACCCCGGCCCCGGCCCAGCCGCCCGCTTACGGGTTCCCGCCGCCCCTACCCGCGCTTCCCCGGCCCCGCACCCTCCCCTCGGTTTCCGGATCCCCCCCATGGACGGTGGGAGGATGGTGGAGATGACAGAGAACGCCGGACTCCGCCGCCTCCTGACCTCGGAGGGTCAGGCCCTCCTCAGCGTCCTCCCGCCATACGATCCTGCGATCGCGATGCGCCTGAACGAGGAGCTACGGAAGGTGGCCGATCCAGAGCTGGTGGCGGCTGCACTCACCCAGCAACATCTCCGCCAGCGCGCCGAGGCGAAGCTGGGGGAATTCGCCAGGACCCTCCTTTTCACGGAGGCCGGCCTGCAACAGGCCACGCGGCTGGAGGTGGCCGCGCAGCACGCCCGCAGATACCGGGATGCCGGGATCGAGCGCGTCTACGACCTCGGCTGCGGCCTCGGAATCGACTCGCTCGCCCTCGCGGCCCTGGGCCTGGGTGTCACGGCCGTCGAGGCGGACGAGGCCACGGCCGCGCTCGCCACCTACAACCTCCGAACTTTCGAGAACGCGCGCGTGATCCACGGAGACGCGCTCGAGGTGGCAGCTGGTGCGCTGGGGCAGGGCGACGGCGCGTACGCGGACCCGGCCCGGCGCACCTCTACCGGGCGCACCTTCGACCCGGCCGCGTACTCCCCGCCCCTTGGCATGGTCCTCGACCTCCGCGAGCGCACCCCGGCGCTCGGGGTGAAGGCGGCGCCAGGGATCGGCTACGAGCACCTGCCGGAAGATGTCCACGCCCAATGGGTCTCCGTCGGGGGCAGCGTGGTAGAGGCGGGACTCTGGTTCGGGCCGCTCGCGCCGGGGGGACCGGGGCGCTCGGCGCTCGTGATCGGACCCCACGGCCACGCCGATCTCGCCGTGACCGTGGACCCGCGCAGCCCGGCCGCGGCCGCTCCCGTGGTGGAGGAGGACGTCTCTGAGGGCTATCTGGTGGAGCCTGACGGCGCCGTGATCCGGGCGGGCGGTGTGGCGGCCCTCGCCGCGCTGATCGGGGGCCGCTCCGTCTCGGAGGGAATCGCCTACCTCGCGGCGGATGAGCCTCACAGGGGGCCTTTCGGCGAGTCGTTCGAGGTGCTCGAGGCATTCCCCTACTCGAGGGCCCGCCTCTCCGCCTGGTGCCGCCGCGAGGGTATCGGCGCCCTCGAGATCAAGAAGCGGGGCGTGGACGTGGTGCCGGACCAGCTTCGGAAGGCCCTCCGGCTGCGCGGCCCCAATGCCGCCACGGTGATCCTCACGCGGGTGCGCGGACGCCATCATGCGATTGTGGCTCGCCGGGTGGTGCCCAACCCGTCATGATGGTGGCGTGACGCTACCCTTCGCGACGTCAGAACGTTCCACCGTGGGAGTGGAGTGGGAGCTGCAGCTCGTGGACGAGGACTCCCTCGATCTGCGGCAGTGTGCGGCGAGTGTGCTCCAGCGGCTCGAACGTGCGCGAGGCGAGGCGCACCCGAACGTCCACCACGAGCTCCTCCTGAACACGATCGAGTTGGTATCGAATCCGGGTCACACGATCGCGGAGGTGATCGCGGACATCGAGCGTTCGATCCACGATGTCTCACCTGTGCTCAACGGCCTCGGCGTGGTGCTCGCGACGGCGGGGACGCACCCGTTTGCGAATCCGCTCTACCAGCGGGTTACCAACAAGGAGAGGTACGCACGGCTCGTGGACCGTACCCGCTACTGGGGTCAGCAGATGCTCCTGTTCGGGATGCACGTACACGTGGGGATCGAGACGCGGGACAAGGTGCTCCCCATCCTGAACGCCATGCTGACCCAACACGCCCACCTGCAGGCGATCTCCGCGTCCTCCCCGTTCTGGTCCAACAAGTCCACCGGCTACGCCTCGAACCGGGCGATGATGTTCCAGCAACTGCCCACCGCGGGCCTCCCCCACCACTTCGAGACGTGGGACCAGCTGGAGCGCTATACGGACAACATGCTGCACACCGGGGTGATCGAGGACTTCTCGGAGGTGCGGTGGGACATCCGCCCCTCGCCCCGCCTGGGCACCATCGAGGTACGGGTGTGCGACGCGCCCACCAACCTGACAGAACTCCGCGGGTTCGCGGCGCTCGTCCACTGCATGGTGGAGAGCTTCTCACGGCGGTACGACGAGGGTGAGACGCTTCCCTCCATGCCGCAGTGGTACCTCGCGGAGAACAAGTGGCGAAGCGCCCGCTATGGCATGGATGCGATCCTCATCCTCGATGCGGAGGGCAACGAGGAACTCGTGACCGAGACGCTGGCCCGCCAGATGGAGGAGCTCGCGCCCGTGGCGCGGGACCTCGGCTGCGAGCGCGAGCTCGCGAGCCTCCAGGTGGTCCTGGACCGGGGCGCCTCCTACCAGCGGCAGCACCGGGTGTGGGCGAAGAACGGCAACCATATGGAATCCGTGGTGCGCCTCATGGTGGACGAGTTCGAGCTGGGTCGGCCGATTTAGGCCCCACCGCGCCGGCGCTACAGCCGCCCGGTGGCCCGGAGCGCCGCCGAGGCTGCCTGCCGGCCCGCGCGCGTGGCGCCGAGCGTGGAGGCCGAGGCCCCGTAGCCCACAAGCGAGAGCCGCGGCTCTCGGACCACGTGGACTCCCTCCGTCCTGATGCCGCCGCCCGTCTCGCGCAGTCGCAGCGGGCTGAGGTGGCCAAGGTGGTGGCGAAAGCCGGTGGCCCACAGGATCACATCGGCCGGCAGCCGCTCGCCGGACCCGAGCACGATCCCTCCCGGGACGATGCGCTCCATCGCACCCGCGCTCACCAGCACGCCAGACTCGATGCCCTCCCGGTACTCCTCCGTGAGCGGCAGCCCGGTGTGGGAGACCACGGAGCCTGGCAGCAGCCCCTGCGAGGTGCGGGCCCGCACCCGCTCCTCCACCTCGCGGCCCCAGTCCGGATCGAAGGGCCGCTCCACGAATTCCGGCTCCCGGCGCGTCACCCACACCGTGTGGGCGCCCGCCTCGTCCAGCTGGAGGAGGAACTGCACCGCGGAGGTGCCGGCCCCCACCACCACCACGCGCTGGCCCGAAAACTCGCTTGCGGCGCTGAAACTACGGGTGTGGAGCTGCCGCCCGCCGAACGTCTCGATGCCCGGGTAGTAGGGCACGTACGGGCTGTCCCAGGTGCCGGAGGCGCTGATCACGTGCTCGGCGTGGAGGATGCCCTCCTGCCGCGGCTCGGCCGCCACCTCCGCGTCCTCGGTGGCGGGCGGCCCGGCGGGCGCCTCCTGCCACCGAAGGGCGAGCGGGCCGTCGCGGCCGGGAGCGGTCACGGAGACCACGCGCACCGGACGGACCACGGGGAGGGAGAACTCGCGTTCGTAGGCGCCGTAGTAACGGGCGACGACGGCGGAGGCCGGCTCGTCCGGGTCCGGCTCACCGAGCGGGAACCCGGGCAGGTCATGGACGGCGTGGGCCCGGCCGAGAGTGAGCGAGTCCCAGCGGTGACGCCACGCCCCTCCCGGCCCCGGGTTGGCGTCGAGGACCACGAACTCGGTCCCGGGTGCGAGGCCGCGGCGGCGCAGGTGGTAGGCGGCAGTGAGTCCCGCCTGCCCCGCGCCGATCACGGCCACGACGGCGGAGGTTGGGAGTCCCCCGGAAGGCTGGGGCGGGTCAGACATGGGCGAGGGAAAGGTCCATGCCGGAGTCGTTCGCAAAATCGAGCGAACTCGGTACCACGCCGGCACGCACGCAGGCCGAGCCGAGGGCAGCGATCATGGCGCCGTTGTCTGTGCAGTAACGGATCGGCGGGATGCGCACCGTGATGCCGTACGCGGTAGCCCTCTCCCGGGCCAGCTCGCGGAGGCGGGAGTTGGCGGAGAAGCCTCCTCCGATCACGAGCGTGTCCGAGCCGTGGTGGGCGGCGGCGTCGAGGGCCTTGCGGGTGAGCACGTCGTTGACCGCCTCGGAGAAGGAGGCGGCGATGTCCTCGAGTGGGAGGGGCTCGCCACGGCCTTCGAGGGACTCCACGTAGCGGGCCACGGCCGTCTTGAGGCCGGAAAAGGAGAAGTCGTAGCGGTATCTCTCGGGGTCCTTCACGTTCTTGAGCCCCCGGGGGAA
>JAAZBW010000137.1 GCA_012513625.1 Actinomycetales bacterium
CACCTTCACCACCATGCCGGGCTCCACGATCCCATCGTCCGGCGGCGGCTCGCCGATCTTGGCGTGCCGGAGCAGTTCGGTCAGCTGGGCGATACGGCCCTCCTGCTTGCTCTGCTCCTCCCGGGCAGCGTGGTAGCCGCCGTTCTCCTTCAGATCGCCCTCGCTACGCGCGGCGTCAATCCTGGAGGCGGTCTCGGAGCGTCCCACCGTGGTCAGGTGTTCCAGCTCTGCACTGAGCCGGTCGTACGCCTCCTGCGTCAACCACGTTTCTGCCACGTTCATCCCCTTCCTAGGCATAATGAAAACCCGGGCCCGACAACTGCGAACCCGGATGGATCATTAATTGTATCAGGTCAGGGTTGGTCCACGAAGAAGCACCCGTCCACGATTGTGCCGCTTGCGCGCTGGATCGTGGCCACCGTGGTGGTCACCGAGGTGGCCTCGGATTCGGTGGGACCGACCGTCACCTGGCGAACCCCCACCTCGGTAGCCGTGTCATTCACAGCGGTGACGGTGCACGTGACCGTGGAGCCCTCCGGGGCGATCAGGTTGTAGGTGACCTGCAGTTCGGAGTCCGAGAGGACCGCCATCGCCATTGCCTCCGCGGTGGCCGTGGGGCGCCCCATCACGATCACCTGCCAGATGAGCCAGGCCACCGCCAGGACCGCGAGGGCGGAGGCCACCACCCACACGGTGCGGCGGTCCGAGACGGGTGCTCCGTAGCGGGCGCGGAGGTAGTCCGCATCGGACAGTTCACTCATACCCCCATTCTAGGATCCCGTGGGTGGCACGGCGGACGGCCGGCCGGGGCCGTAACGGCACGCGGAAGGGCGCCGGACAGGTGCAGGGTTGGACGGCCGGCGGGCGGGCGCTGGATAATGGCAGCCGCACTCAGAACCATGATCGGAGACCAATGCGACTTCTCTCGGTGCACGCGCACCCGGACGACGAGTCCTCGAAGGGCGCCGGAATGGCCGCCCGCTACGTGTCGGAAGGCCACCGGGTGCGGATCGTGACCTGCACGGGTGGGGAACGAGGAGACGTGCTGAACCCGAAGCTCACGGGCGATGAGTCCCTCCTCGCGAGGATGCGCGAGGTTCGCCGCGAGGAGATGGCGACCGCGGTGGCCGCGCTCGGCGTGGAGCACGTGTGGCTCGGTTTCGAGGACTCCGGCCTACCGCAGGGGGATCCGCTGCCGCCGCTGCCGGAGGGCAGCTTCGCCACGCTGGACCTCGAGGAGACCACACCCGCGCTCGTGGCCCAGCTCCGCGAGTTCCGCCCCCACGTGGTGGTCACCTACAACGAGGAGGGCGGCTACCCGCACCCGGACCACCTCATGACGCACCGGCTCACCATGGCGGCGCTCGATGCGGCGGAGGACCGCAACTACCGGCCGGACCTGGGGGAGCCGTGGGCGGTGGCGAAGGTGTACTACGACGTCACGTTCTCCCGGCCGCGGATGGCCGCATTCCACGCGGCCATGCTCGCCGCAGGACTGGATTCGCCGTTTGGCGACTGGCTGGAATCGCGGGAGGAGGAGTGGCGCCAGCGTCCCGTCCACGCCCGTATCCACGTGGCCGACTTCTTCTCCCGCAGGGACGACGCCCTGCGCGCCCACGCCACCCAGATCGATCCGGATGGCTGGTTCTTCTTCATGCCGCGGGAGATCGAGCGGGAGATCTGGCCGTGGGAGGAGTTCGAGCTCGCCTACGCCGCCGTCCCCGTGCCCGAACTGGAGGACTCCCTCTTCGCGGGCATCGACGACGAGTAGGTCTTCACCGCGCCGCCACGTGGGCACCCGGCGGGCGGCGTCGGAGAGCCCGTATGGTCGGATTGCGGAGCCTGCGGCCGGTGAGCGCAGAGAGGTACGTGAGCTCCGCCGTCGACGGGGGGTCTTTGCACGGGTGAGGGGAAGGGCCCGGCATGGGGGAGGGCCCGGCATGGGGGAGGGCCCGGCATGGGGGACAATAGGCCCATGCTGTTGCTGCTTCCCGGCGAGGCCACCGCGCCCCCGATCGATCTGGACGACCCCTGGACGGTGTCCCCAGGCATCGAGGGCTTCGTAATGTTCGCGATCCTCGGGGTGATCCTGTGGTTTCTGATCAAGTCGATGACGGGGCACATTCGCAAGGCCAACTTCCGCGCGGCCGAACGTGAAGAGGAACTGTACGGCTCCGCCCCGCCGGCCGGAGGGTCCACCCGCCCGCGCGCACCCGTGCGGGAGGAACCGCGCGAGGCCGGGACGCGATCGCCTGAGGCCGGGACGCGATCGCCTGAGGCCGGAGCGGAACCGGACGAGCGGTAGTCGTTCTCCGGAAACGCCCCGCGGCTATCCGCGCCCCGTGGATTTCTTAGCTGGGGACGCGGCCGGCTTCGCACCGTTTTCGGCGAGGGTGGCGAGGGAATCGGTGGCCGCGAGCTCGTTCACGCGGGCCACCTGCTCCTCGTACTCCTCGATGTCCTCGGCCACGTCCGCCCGCTTCTCCTCCGCCCCCTCCCGGGCCTTCGCGACGGCCTCGGGGTCCATGGTGGTGGCGAGGCGCTGCTTCTCCGTCTCGACGTCGTAGGCCACCTCGGGCCAGGAGAGCTTGAGTGAGGCGAGGGCCTGGGACACCAGTTCCGTGACGGCGAGGCGGGCGTACCACTTGTTGTCCGCCGGAATCGCGTACCAGGGCGCGTTCTCGGTGGAGGTGTGGGCGAGCATCTCCTGATAGGCGTGCTGGTAGGCATCCCACTTGGAGCGGGAGTCCACATCGTTCGAGGTGAACTTCCAGTGCTTGTCCGGCCGCTGGAGGCGCCGCATGAGCCGGAGGCCCTGCTCCTCATAGGAGACGAGGAGGGCCACCTTGATGATCGTGGTGCCGGAGGCGGCCACCTCCTCCTCGAAACGGTTGATCTCGGCGTAGCGCTCCTCCCAGTCCACGTCTGCGAGCTGGTCCACCCGGACCACCAGCACGTCCTCGTAGTGGGAGCGGTCGAAGATCCCGATCCTGCCTGCGGACGGAAGGGCGTTACGGATCCGCCAGAGGTAGTGGTGGGACCTCTCCTCCTCCGTGGGGACGCCGAAGCTGCGGATAGCGAGGCCCTGCGGGTCCATCATTCCCGCCACGTGCCGCACGATCCCGCCCTTCCCGGCGGTGTCCATGCCCTGGAGCACCAAGAGGATACGCTGCTCGCCGCCCGCACGGGCGTTCGCGAACAGGCGCTCCTGCATCTCGGAGAGGAGTTCGCCCCGTGAGAGGCGGAACTGATCGGCCTCCTTGCTCCCGGAGTCCCAGCCGGGCGTGGAGGCCCGGTCAAAGCTCTCGAGATCGAACGTGGGGCCCACCCGGAGCAGGTCGGAGGGGTCGAGCGTCCATTCGGCCTTCGCCATTGAGACTCCTTCGTGCGCGGAAGACGGGTGATCCATCCTATGCCGACCGCGCGCGGCCCGCGGAAGGGTGACGGCCTCGCCGGTCGACGAGGGTGGCGGGTGGTGTGGTCGACGACGGGGGGTACGTTGGCCGTCGACGGAGCGCGGCGGGTGGTGTGGTCGACAACGGAGGGTGCGTTGGCCGTCGAGGGTGGCGGGTGGTGTGGTCGACGACGGGGGGTGCGTTGACCGTCGACCGCGGGTGGACGGGGCGCGAGTATGCCCCGCAGACGCGCCTACCAGAGGGAGGCGACCGCCATCATCACGGCGATGAAGTGGCACACCCAGCCGATCACGGTGCCCACGTGGAAGATCTCGTGGAACCCGAACCAGCGCGGAGCGGGGTTTGGCCACTTGAGGGCATAGGCGAGGGCGCCCACGGTGTAGGCGATGCCGCCGGCGATCACGAGCCACATGAGGGCGCCGCCGCCCACCTCCCGGAAGGCGGGGAGAAACCAGACGGCCACCCACCCGAGGGCCACGTAGATCGGGACGTAGAGCCAGCGCGGGGCGCTCAGCCACACCACCTTCATGATGATCCCGGCGAGGGCTCCGCTCCAGACGATGGAGAGCACCACCTGCGCCACCGGTCGTTCGAGGAGGATCCACGAGAGGGGGGTGTACGTGCCGGCGATCAGCAGGAAGATGTTGGAATGATCGAGCCGTCGGAGGGTGGCGGTCACGCGCGGACTCCAGTTCCCCCGGTGGTAGATGGCGGACATGGTGAAGAGCACCACGGAGGAGAGTGAGAACACGATCGTGTTCCACCGGAATCCCGCGGGAGTCAGGACCACCAGCACAATGCAGGCGACGAGCGCGATCGGCGCTGTGACCGTGTGAATCCAGCCCCGGAGGTGGGGCTTGACCGCCTGCACCATGCGCCCGGCGCTCGCGCCCACCTGTCCGGCGGCGGTAGAGATCTGGTCTGCGGTGGTGTTGACACTCTGGGCCGCCCGCTCGCCGGCCTCCTGCAGGGCACGCGAGGAACGGGGAAGACGTGAGGCGTGAGATCGACTCATCTGGGAACTCCAAGAACTGGTGGGGGCGCAACTTACGCTCGCGTAACCTACGCTAACGTAACCGGCCGTCGTCGTCTATTTCCAAAATCCAACCACTCCCGGTTCCGCGGCGCCCGTTGGTAGCGTTACGTGAGACCTACGGAGGGAGTGGCGGTGGCGTCGAGCAACCTGCTGTATGAGCTCTACGAGAGGCGCCTCTCCCGCAGGCTCGACCGCAGGCGGGCGCCGCAGCACGTGGCTGTGATGCTCGACGGCAACCGCCGCTGGGCGCGATTCACGGGCACCAGCACCGCACACGGCCACCGCAAGGGCGCGGACAAGATCACAGAATTTCTCACGTGGGCGGACGAGGCGGGGGTGGGGCGAGTCACCCTCTGGATGCTCTCCACGGACAACCTCTCGCGTGACCCGGGGGAGGTGGGTGACCTCCTCGGGATCATCGCGGGCACCGTGGACACCCTCGCGGATGACGGACGGTGGAAGATCTGCCTCGTGGGTGCCCTCGACCTGCTCCCCTCCGATCTCGCGGACCGGCTCCGATCCGCTGAGCAGCGGAACCACGAGCATGCCACCGGCAGCCTGGACGTCAACATTGCGGTGGGCTACGGCGGCCGCCACGAGATCACCGACGCAGTCCGCGCGCTGCTCAAGGACAAGGAGGGGAAGGGCTTCCAACTCGGCGAGGTGGCCGAGACCCTCACCGTGGACGATATTGCGGACCACCTCTACACCGCCGGCCAGCCTGATCCGGACCTCGTGATCCGGACCTCCGGCGAGCAGCGCCTCTCCGGGTTCCTGCTCTGGCAGTCCGTCCACTCGGAGTTCTACTTCTGCGAGACCTACTGGCCGGACTTCCGCAAGGTGGACTTCCTCCGGGCGTTGCGGGACTACGGCCAGCGCGAACGCCGGCTCGGACGCTGACCTCCACTCTTCCGTCCAAACCCCGCCGACTGTGTGGTTGCGTTACCGCAAATCCTCATCGACTGTGTGGTTGCGTTTCCCCAAAATCCTCACCGACTGTGTGGTTGCGTTTCCGCAAAATCCTCGCCGACTGTGTGGCCAAAGTTCGACGTAGCCTGACCCCATGGCAAGGGTGCTGATCCTGGGTGGGACTGCGTGGCTCGGTCGCGAGATCGCGCGCGAGTGGGTGGCGCGCGGCGCGGAGGTGGTCTGCCTCGCGCGCGGCCGCTCGGGTGACATTCCCGACGGCGCACGCCTGGTGACCGCGGACCGCACCACGCCCGAAGCCTTTGACGAGCTCGACGGCACCTGGGACGAGGTGGTCGAACTCGCCTACGAGCCGGACGTCGTCGCCCCCGCCCTCGACGCGCTCGCGGACCGCGCCGCCCACTGGACCCTCGTCTCGAGCATCTCTGTCTACGCGGACTTCACGATCCGGGACGAGGCGGCCCCCGTCGTCGAGCCGTCGGACCTCACCCAGTACCCCGACGCGAAGGTGGCCGCCGAACGCGCCACCGCCGCCGCACTCGGTGGGCGCCTGCTGATCGCGCGGCCCGGCCTGATCGCTGGCCCCGGCGACCCGAGCGACCGCTTCGGCTACTGGCCCGCCCGCCTCGCGCGCGGAGGCACAGTCCTACGGCCGCGCGGTGAGGGCCGTTTCGTCCAGGTCATCGACGTCGCCGACCTGGCCGCGTGGATCGCACACGCCGGATCGACCGGGGTCACCGGAGTCGTCGATGCGGTGGGGAAGGTGAACCGATTCGACGACGTGCTCGCGTTGGCGGCAGACGTCACCGGTTTCGCGGGGTCATGGCGCGTCGCGGGGGATGGCGAACTCGCGGCGGGCGGCATCGGCCATTGGGCGGGCCCGGCATCGTTGCCGCTCTGGCTGCCGGAGGACGCGGCTCCGATGGCGCAGCGGGACAACGCGCGGTTCCGCGCCGCGGGCGGCTCGCTCCGGCCCCTGCGCGAGACGATGGTGCGCACCCTCGAGGACGAGGTGGGGCGTGGACTGGACCGGGAGCGTCGATCGGGACTCTCCCTCGCGGAAGAAGCGGCGGCGCTGGAACGCCTCCGACGGGACGCGGGGTGAGACCGGCATCGCGGGCGTGAGAGCAGCGTCGCGGAGAACTTTGGCCACACAGTCGGCGGGGTTTCGGCATCAGGTTCTCGCCGAGTGTGTGGCGAAAGTACTGGGGCACACAGTGGATGGGGTGTGGGCCGAACCCTAACCACACAGTGGATGGGGTGTGGGCCGAACCCTAACCACACAGTCGATGGGGTGTGGGCCGAACCTTAACCACACAGTCGGCGAGAAGAGGGGGGACCTAGGGGGTCTGGCGGGGGTCGGCCGTCTCCAGGATCCAGTCGATCGCCTCGAGGTAGCCGGGCACCCCGTGGCCGGAGACTCGGAACTGGGAGACGTCCGCCACCACGTCCGTCTGGCGGAAGGCCTCCCGTTCCTCCACGGCGGAAATGTGCACCTCCGCCACCGCCACGTCACACGCCTCGAGGGCGTCGCGCAGGGCGTACGAGTAGTGGGACCAGGCGCCGGGGTTGATCACCACGGCGTCGTAGTCCCGCTCCTCGAGGCGGTCGATCACGGCGCCCTCGTGGTTGGACTGCAGGTGGGTGAGTTCCCAGCCCCCCTCCGCTGCGCGCGTCCGGCACGCCTCCACCACCTGGGCGAGCGTGGTGGTGCCGTACACCGCCACGTTGCGGCGCCCGAGCCGGCCGAGGTTCGGGCCGTTCAGGAGCAGGATCCTCATGCGTCCTCCCGAATGTGGGCGAGTGCGGCGGAAACCTCGTCCTCGGAGATATCGTGCGCCTCCACGGTGGAACCGATGGCGGTGGGTAGGATCCAGCGGATTCGGCCACCCTCGGACTTCTTGTCGCCCGTGAGGGCGTGCATGACGGCACCCGGATCGAACGCGCGGCGGGTGGAGAAGCCCAACTCGGCCACCACGTCGTCGATCTCGCGGGACACCTCCGGATCGAGTAGCCCGCGCGCCACGGCGATGTGTGCCACGGCGCGCGTGCCGAGCACCACGGCGCGGCCGTGGGGGAGGCGGTAGCCGGACTCGATCTCGAGCGCGTGACCGATCGTGTGGCCGAGGTTGAGCGAGCGGCGCTCGCCCACCTCGAAAGGATCGCGGTCCACCACGGCCACCTTCAACCACGCGCTGCGCTCCACGATCGCGTAACGGGCCGCGAGGTCCGCGTCCTCGCCGGTGGCCATCGAGCCCACGCCGCGGCGCTTCACGAGCTCCCACAGCCAGGGGTCCCCGATGATGCCGGACTTGAGGCACTCGGCCATTCCATCGAGCCGGCGATCCCAGTCGAGGGTGTCGATGGCGGCAATGTCCGAGACCACGGCCACGGGCGGCCAGAAGGCGCCCGCGGAATTCTTGGCGGCCGCGAGGTCCACGGCCACCTTTCCGCCGATCGCGGCGTCCGCCATGGCGAGCCAGGTGGTGGGCACCTGTACGAGTGGCGCGCCCCGCATGTAGAGGGCCGCCGCGGTCCCCACCAGGTCTCCGGTGGTGCCACCACCGATCGCCACCCACGCGTCCCCGCGCTCGGCGCGGTGCGAGAAGGCGAATTCGAGGTGGGCCTCTGCCGCCGTGAGGCGTTTGTTCTGCTCCCCGGCGTCAATGGTCAGGAGTCGCCCAGCCGGGAACGCACCCACGAGGCCGGGCTGGAGCCGGGCCACGTTCTCGTCCGCCACCACCACAGGCACTCCGCGCGAGTAGCCCGCCACGAGGTCCGCGAGGGAATCGCGGTCGAAACGGGAGCCCATCACGATCCGGGCCTCGCCCGGACCCATGGGGTGGTCGCGGCGCACGCGTGCGTCCAGCAGGGTGCGGGCGGCCGGCACCTGGTCCCCGTGGACCTGCAACCACTCGGCGATTCGCCGGGCCGCGTCCCCGGGGGAGCGGTGGTCCCGGACCGTGAGGTCCGCGGCCGCGTAGTACTGGCTCCGCTCGGCCCGGCGTTGCCGCAGCGTGGCCAGGTCCGGGGTGAGCGGCCGAGCGGTGGTCCCGCCGCGGATCCGTGAAGCGAGGATCTCGTCCTTCACATCGATCCACACCACCACGCCGGCGTGCCACAACTCCCAGCGGGAGATCGGATCGATCACGGCGCCGCCGCCGGTGGAGATCACGGTGTTCCGCAGCTGTGCGGCCTCGCGGGCCACCTCGGCCTCCACACGGCGGAACTCCGGCTCGCCATGGGCCTCGATGAAGTGTGCGGGATCCGCGCCGGTGCGTTCCTCGAACAGCTGGTCCAGTTCCACGAACGCGCGCCCGGTGATGCGGGCGAGGTGCTGGCCCACCACCGTCTTGCCCGAACCGGGCATGCCCACGATGATCACGTCAGTCATCGTCACCCTCCAGTTCCCCCTCGAGTTCCGCTTCGAGCTCGTCAGCGAGCTCCCGATCGAGTGCCACCTGCATCGGGAGCGCCACCGCCGAGCCCACCTGGACGCCGTCCGATGCCAGCCACAGCCCCAGCGAGCGCCATGCCTGCCCCACGAGCATTCCGCCACCCGCCCGCGCCGGTGCCCCCAGCGTGCGCGCCGCCCGCACCAGCGCGGTGGGGGAGGGCCGGTAGATCAAATCGAACACCGCGAGGTCCGGACGCAGCAGTTCCCGGTCCACCGGTAGCTCCCCGCTCGCCGTCCCCACGGGTGTGCAGTTCACCAGCAGGTCCGCCCCAGGCAGCCACTCCGCAACCTGCGCCAGAGTCCCGTCCCGCCGCTGCGCCACCACCACCTCGGCCCCCTGCCGCGCGAGTGCCAGCTGCACGGCCCGCGAGGCCCCGCCCGCGCCGAGCACCACGGCGCGCCCCGCACCTCGCGGCACCAGCTCCCGCAACTCGTCCTCGATGGCCGGTAGGTCCGTGTTGTGGCCCACCAACCGCTCTCCGTCCACCACGATCGTGTTGACGGCCCGCATCTCGCGCGCGTCCTCCGAGAGTTCGTCCACGAGCCGGAACGCCGCCTCCTTGAACGGGATTGTCACGTTCGCCCCGCCGTCCGTGCCCCGCATCCGCGCCGCGAGCCGGGGAAACTCCTCCTGCGTGGTGTCCACCACCTCGTAGCGGTGCGGCAGCCCGAGCTCTGCGAGCGCTGCATGCTGGATCGCGGGGGAGGCCGTGTAGGAGATGCTCTGCCCGAACAGCTGGAACGCCCTCACGTGAGGCTCTCCAGGTCATCCCAGAACGTGGGGTAGGAGACCGCCGCGCACTCCGGATCGTCCGGGAGCGCGCCCCGCGTGCCCACCCCCACCACGTCCGCCACCGCGAATGCCATCGCGATCCGGTGGTCACCGTCCGTCACGATCTCCGACGGCGCCGCCTCCCGTGCCGCCACGCCCTCCGGTCCCGCCGTGCGTACCGGGGCGCCGGTGATGGTCCAGCCGTCCGCGGTCTCCGTGATGTCCACCCCCACCGTGGCGAGTCCCTCCACCACGAGCCGGATGCGGTCCGATTCCTTCACCCGCAGCTCGCCCGCACCGCTCACCGTGGAGGTGCCGCGGGCCGACGCCATGGCCACCGCGAGGACCGGGAGCTCGTCGATCACGTCCGCCACGTCCTCGGCACCGAGGTCCACCGCAGCGAGCCGCCCGGCGGAGCGGACCGTGATGTCCCCCGCCGGCTCCGGTCCGTCCGTCTCCGCCGCGCTGACTGTGATGTCCGCGCCCATGCGCTCGAGAATCCGGATCACGCCGAGCCGGGTGGGGTTCAGGCCCACATACGGGAGCGTGATGTGCGAGTCCGGGTGCACTGCGCCCGCCACCAGCCAGAACGCGGCGGCTGAGGGGTCTGTGGGTACGACGACGTCGCGTGCCTCCCAGCCGGCCGGTCCCGTAAGGCGGGTGGTGAGACCGTCACGCCTGATGTCCACCCCGAGCCACGCGAGCATCCGCTCGGTGTGGTCCCGCGTGGGTCCGGGCACATCGATCTCCGTGGTGCCGGGGGTGGGGAGGGAGGCGAGGATGATCGCCCCGAGCACCTGGGCGGAGGCCACCTTCAGGGTGTGCGTACCGGACTCGAGCTGGTGCCCGCCGTCGATGATGATCGGGGGGTGGGTCTCCGTCGTCGTGACGGACGCGCCGATCGAACGTAGCGGGACGGCGATCCGGTCCATGGGGCGGGAGGTGAGCGAGGGGTCGCCGGTGAGGATGGTGCGGCCCGGGCGGGTGGTGGCGGCGCCGGCGAGGAGGCGCATGAGGGTGCCGGAGTTGCCGCAGTCGAGGGTGACCTCGGAACTGGGGCCGAGCGGCAGGCCCGCCCGCTCCGGGGTTCCGCCTCCGGTGACGTGGAAGCGGACGGTGGGCTCGCCGTCGTCGGAGAGGCGGTAGACGAGCCCGAGGGCGGCGAGGGCGTGCGCGGTGGAGTGGACGTCCGCACCAGGGCGGTGCGCGGTGACCGTGGCGGTGCCGTGGCCCATTGCGTTGAGGAGGAGGGCGCGGTGCGCGATCGACTTGTCCGCGGGAAGGCGAATCATCCCCTGCAGGCGTTCGGCCACGGCCATGGTGCTCCTCCCGGTTGGCGTTGCGCTCCATTGTGCCGTGCCGGGGCGCGGCGGGGCGTGATGGACCAGAGTGCGGCGGGCGACGGATGAGGACCGGGGGCCGTTGTGGTCCAAAGCTCCCGGCGAGTTTGGGGAGGGGAGCGGTTGGTGAACATTTGGAAAACATCCGGGCCGCACCTCACCTCCGGGCGTGTGGAGCGTGATCTTAGACACATCCCGGCGTAGCGTGGGGAGTGTCCCATCGCCCACGGCGCTGCGGCGCCACGAGGAGGAATCACGTGACGTCCTTTCTGGAGCCTCACGAGACGACCGAGTCCGGCCGCACCGGACTGCGTACATATGTGCTCGACACCTCGGTCCTGCTCAGCGATCCGAACGCGATCCTGAGGTTTGCGGAACACCAGGTGGTACTCCCCGTGGTGGTGATCACCGAGCTGGAGGCCAAGCGGCACCACCCGGAGCTCGGCTACTACGCGCGCCAGGCACTGCGCATGCTTGACGACCTGCGAATGATGCACGGCCGCCTCGACCACCCGATCCCCGTGGGAGTGGACGGCGGAACGGTGCGCGTGGAACTGAACCACACGAACGAGACGGCGCTACCCACCGGACTACGACTCGGAGACAACGACTCGCGGATCCTTGCGGTGGTGGCGAACCTCGCCGCGGAGGGCCAGGACGTCACGGTGGTCTCGAAGGACCTGCCGATGCGGGTGAAGGCCGCCTCACTCGGGATCCACGCGGAGGAGTACCGCGCGCACCAGGTGGTGGAGTCCGGTTACACGGGCATGGTGAACGCGGAGCTCACCGACTCGGAGATGAGCGGGCTCTGGGCCGAGAACGGCCTCGAGATCGCGGACCTGGCCACCCCGGGCGCGCTCGCCGCACAGCCGGTGCACACCGGGGTGGTGCTGCACTCGCCGCGCGGTTCCGCGCTCGGCCGGGTAACACGGGACGGGCGGATCGCGATCGTGCGCGGAGACCGCGAGGTGTTCGGGATCCGTGGCCGCTCCGCCGAGCAGCGGGTGGCGATCGACCACCTGATGGACCCGAACATCGGGATCGTGTCGCTCGGCGGCCGGGCGGGGACGGGGAAGTCCGCGCTGGCACTGTGCGCCGGTCTCGAGGCCACAGTGGAGCGGGAGGAACACCGCAAGGTGATCGTCTTCCGGCCCCTGTTTGCGGTGGGGGGTCAGGAACTCGGATACCTGCCCGGCACCGAGGTGGAAAAGATGAACCCGTGGGCCGAGGCAGTGTTCGACACGCTCTCCTCCGTGGTGCGCCAGGAGGCGATCGACGAGATCATCGCCCGCGGGCAGCTGGAGGTCCTCCCCCTTACCCACATCCGGGGCCGCTCCTTCCATGATGCGTTCGTGATCGTGGATGAGGCGCAGTCCCTGGAGCGGAACGTGCTGCTGACGGTGCTCTCACGGATCGGCCAGAACTCGAAGGTGGTGCTCACCCACGATGTGGCGCAGCGGGACAACCTCCGGGTGGGCCGGCATGACGGCGTGGTGGCCGTAATCGAGGCACTCAAGGACAAGGAACTCTTCGCACACGTGACGTTCACACGCTCGGAGCGCTCGGCCATTGCCGCGCTCGTGACGGAAATGCTGGACTGAGGGCCCCGCGCCGCGCCTCGCGCCGAGCGTGGGCCGCACGTCGAGCGTGTGGGCCTCACCGGCAGATGTGACCCACACACTCGACGGATCCGCTACGTGACGGCGATGACCTCGCCGGTCTGGATCGAGTAGACGGCTCCCACCACGCGGAGCCTGCCGGCGGCCACGGCCTCCCGCACGGGGGCGGAGCGTTCGGTCAGCCCCGTCACCACGTCCTGAGCGTGCTGGGTGGGTGCGTCCGCCGGATCGGCCAGCGAGGTGCTGCGCCGGATGCCGGCAATCACCTCGGGCAGCATGCCGGGCAGGTCCGCGTACTCATCCATTCCGGACGTGGCAAGGTGCCGGGCGGTGGCGAGGGCGCCGCACAGGTGGTGGGTCAGCACCACCACGAGCGGGACCTCCAATTCCACCACGGCATACTCCACGGATCCGATCGAGGAGATCGAGAGCGTGGGCCCCACCGCCCGCACCGCGAAAATATCCCCGTAGCCCTGGTCGAAGACGATCTCGAGTGGAACCCGTGAATCCGAGCAGCCGAGCACGGCCGCGATCGGTCGCTGGCCCGAGACCACCGCCTCCCGCGCGTCCTGGGAGCGCCGCGGATAGTCGGGGGTTCCGTCCCGCAGCCTCTGGTTACCCGCAAGGAGTTCGGCCCACGCCTCATCCGGGGTGGCGCCGCCGCCCGGGAGGTCGAGCTCGCCGCGGATCATGCGTCCACCTCCGTGGCGACGTCGGAGCTCCCCGGGGTCGCCCGGTCGTCAGTCGGTCCTGACCCACCTCGGGAGGTGACCTGGTCGAGCCGCTCGCGCGCGCCGTCGAGGATCTGCTGGCAGCGGGCGGCGAGTTCCTCGCCGCGTTCCCAGAGGGTGAGCGAGCTTTCGAGGGTGGCAGAGCCGGTCTCGAGGGAGCGGA
>JAAZBW010000138.1 GCA_012513625.1 Actinomycetales bacterium
AGGAGCCGACCGAGGAGCCGACCGAGGAGCCGACCGAGGAGCCGACCGAGGAGCCCTGCGACTGTCCCGTGGATCCCGGTTTCCCGGTGGATCCGGGCTTCCCGGTGGATCCGGGCTTCCCTGTTGACCCGGGGGTGCCCGGGGAGCCGGTGGATCCGGGGCCGGGCGGACCGGAGGTCATCGATGGCGAGGTGCAGATCCTCAACGTGGACGGCGCCGCCATGCTGCTCATGGAGAGGGGTACCCCGCTCCAACTCCGCCTCGGGGCGGCCGTGGATGCGGAGAACGCGAACGGCGTGCGCGTGGACGGCATCCCGTCCGGCCTCCGCTTCAACGCCACCTCGATGATCCTTTCCGGCACCCCGCGCGCACGCGGGATCACGAAGATGGTGGCCACCTACACGTTCGAGAGCGGCCGGGTCCTTACGGCCGACTACTACTTCAACGTCACGAGCGATCTGCGCGGTCAGGGGATGCGGTTCGCCGCCATGACCGAGGAGGAGCTGCGAGCCCTGCTCGGCTGATCAGCGCTCCTCGAGCGCCGTGTCCGTCATCTCGGGGAGGAACAGGCACGCCACGGTGGCCAGAACGAAGCTTGCCCCGAGCACGGTGAAGACGAGGGAGAGGCCGCCCGAGGCGTTCAGCACGGGAACCAGCAGGGGGGCCGCCATCGCCGCGATGCGGCCAAACGCGGTGGCCGCGCCCGAACCGGCGCCGCGGTGCGAGGTGGGATAGACCTCGGGGGTGATCGCGTACAGCGCGCCCCATGCGCCCAGGTTGAAGAAGGAGAGCATGCAGCCGAAAACCAGCAGCATCGTCTCGTTTCCGGCCATGCCGAACGCCACGGCGGACACAGCGCTGCCGGCGAGGAAGACGGCGAGGGTGGGGCGGCGTCCCCACTTCTCGATGAGCCACGCCGCCAGCGCGTAGCCCGGCAACTGGGCGAACGTGATGATGAGGGTGTACTGGAATGAGCGCACCATCTCGAAGCCCTGGCCATAGAGGAGCGATGGCAGCCAGATGAAGGCCCCGTAGTACGAGAAGTTGATGCCGAACCAGGTAAGCCAGAGTGCGATGGTGCGCTTCCGGAACCGGTTGGTCCACAGCTCCGCCATGCTCGGCTGGGGGGCCGGCTCGATGGCGCGGGACTCCAGGTGGGGCACACCCGCCTCCACCTCGAACTGGCGCACCACCTGCTCGGCCTCCTCCGAGCGGCCGCGCGCTTCGAGGAAGCGGACGGACTCCGGGAGGTGCCGGCGGATCACCAGCGCCCACGCGGCGGGAACCGCCCCGATGAGTAGCGCCCAGCGCCAGCCGCTCTCGAAGTTCGGCACCACGAGGTAGCCAATGAGGGCGGCGAGGAACCAGCCCACCGCCCAGAAGGACTCGAGTATGACCACCACCCGGCCCCGGATCCTCCGGGGCGCGAACTCGGAGACGAGCGTGGAAGCCACCGGGAGCTCTGCGCCGAGTCCCATGCCCACCACGAAGCGCAGGGCGATCAGCATCACAAGGCCCGTGGAGAGGGCGGAGACGCCGGTCGCAATGCCGTAAATGAGGAGGGTGAGCGCGAATACCTGCTTCCGGCCGATCCTGTCCGCCAGCAGCCCGCCCACCGAGGCGCCCACGGCCATACCCACGAAACCGATCGACCCCAGCCAGGAGGCCTCGGTGGTGGTCAACCCCCAGTCCACGATGAGCGCGGTCATGATGAACGAGATCAGGCCCACGTCCATTGCATCGAGGGCCCAGCCCACTCCGGAGCCGCCGAGGAGCTTGGTGTGGAGCCGGGTCCAGGGAAGGCGATCGAGGCGTTCCGGCCGGGTGGGACGGGCATCACTGCCAGGGGGAGGCGAAGTCGTCACCCGCCGAGGTTACCGGGTGGTGATCTCATGGCTAGCCTCGTTCCATGCGTATCGACCTCCACGCCCACTCCACCCGCTCCGACGGCACGGACACCCCTGCCGAGCTCATGGCCGCGGCGGCCACCGCGGGACTCGACGTCGTCGCCCTCACGGACCATGACACGGACCGCGGGTGGGACGAGGCGGCGGGCGCCGTCCAGAGCACCGGGGTGTCGCTCGTCCGCGGCGCCGAGGTGACGTCCTCCTGGCAGGGTGGCTCGCAGCACATCCTCTCCTACCTGCACGAGCCGGCGCGGCTCGCGCCCCTGCTCGCGGAGAACCGGCTCCGCCGGCCTCGGCGGGCCCGGGCGATGGTGGAGCGGCTCAGCGAGGACTTCCCCATCACGTGGGAGGACGTCCTCGCGCAGGCGGGAGACCCATCCACGGTGGGGCGCCCCCACATGGCGGACGCCCTCGTGGCGGCCGGCAGCTACCCGGACCGGAACGCCGCGTTTGCGGCCGCGTTGAAGAAGTCCGCGAGGTACTACGTGGACATCGCGGTCCGAACTCCGGTGGAGGTGGTGGAGGCGATCGTGGCGGCCGGCGGGGTGGCGGTGCTCGCCCATCCGTTCATGGCGCGCCGCGCCGCGCCCCTCTCGGACGCCGAGATCGGCGAGCTCGCGGAGGCCGGCCTGTTCGCCCTCGAGGCAGATCACCGCGACCACACCCCCGCACAGCGGGAGCGGGCCCGAGCGCTCGCCGGGCAACTCGGCGTGGCTGTCACCGGGTCCTCCGACTACCACGGCACAGGGAAGCCCAACCGGCTCGGCGAGGGGCTCACCTCACCAGACGTGCTTGAAGCGGTCGAGTCCGCCGGTCACCTTCCGGTGCTGCGTTGACTCGCCCCGGGCAGACTATTCGGACGCCGCCCGCTGGCCGCCGCCTCCCGATCCACCCCGGCGACGGCGCCGCCTCGGCTGGCCCGTCCGCTCAGGCGCGTCCTCCTCCTGCGAGGAGGCACGGCCCGAACCGCCGCCCAACCTGCCACGGCGGCCTCCGCCGTCGGAAGAGCCGCCGCTGGAACGGCCACGCGGGGCGCCACGCGAACCGCCGCGCGGCCCACGGCCGACTCCGCCCTCGACGTCCTCCAGCACCTCTGCGTCCAGGCCGGCGCGCGTCCGCTCGGAGCGGGGCAGGCGGCCGGTCATGCCCGCGGGGATGTCGAGGTCCGAGTGGAGGTGATCAGAGGTGTGGTAGGTCTCCACCGGCTCGGCGTTGCCGAAGTCGAGGGCCTTGTTGATGAGGGACCAGCGGGGCGTATCGTCCCAGTCCACGAGCGTGATCGCCGTGCCCGACTGGCCGGCGCGGCCGGTGCGGCCGACGCGGTGCAGGTAGGTCTTCTCATCCTCGGGGCACTGGTAGTTGATGACGTGCGTGACATTGTCGATGTCAATGCCGCGGGCGGCCACATCCGTGGCCACGAGCACGTCCACCTTGCCGTTCCGGAAGGCACGCAGAGCCTGCTCACGGGCGCCCTGGCCGAGGTCGCCGTGCAGGGCGGCCACGGCGAAGCCGCGCTCCTCGAGCTGCTCGGCAAGGTTTGCGACCGTGCGCTTCGTGCGCGCGAAGATGATGGTGAGGCCGCGGCCGTTCGCCTGGAGCACGCGGGAAACGAGCTCCACCTTGTTCATGGCGTGGGCGCGGTAGACCACCTGCTTGACCGTGGCCACGGTCTTCGACGGGTCGCGCGGGTCGGCGGCGCGGATGTGGGTGGGCCGGCGCATGTAGCGGCGTGCGAGAGCCACGACGGCACCCGGCATGGTGGCCGAGAACAGCAT
>JAAZBW010000139.1 GCA_012513625.1 Actinomycetales bacterium
CGTACGTAGGGGGGTGCTCGAACCGGCCGTTGTCGACGATCTCCTGAGCCGGGTGAACCTGATTGCCGTGGAGGGCGCGGACTTCGTCTCGGCGGGACGTGCGCGTACCGGGCTGCGATCAGCCGATGCGATCCACCTTGCCGTGGCACTGCGGGTCCAGGCAGAGGAGATGATCACCTACGATCTCGAGCTGGCGGAGGCCGCTCGCCTCGCCGGCATCGCACGGCGCTCACCCCGCTGACCGGCAGGCGATCGCGGGGGAGGCGCCACGCCCACCACCGGGGGCATACCCGCCGGTACATCCTTTCGAGAATGACATAATGCGCATTATCGGATAGTCGCGTCTCTGGGAAGTCACCGTCAGCCCCTCTCGCGGATCGGGGTCGCACTGCGCGCGGTGCCCTCTCTGCCATCGCCTGCCGCTACCGTGAGGGCAGGAGCAAACACAGAGGAGAACGCATGACTGTCTACGCCATCGTCGGTGCAGGCCGCCAACTCGGTGCCGCCTGCGCGCGCCGCTTCGCCGCCGAAGGGTTCGACATCGCCCTCCTGTCCAAGAACGAGGAACGTGTGACCGCGCTCGCCGCGGACCTCGCGGCGGAGACCGGCCGCCACGTCCGCGGGTACGCCGCCAACGTCCGCGAGCACCGCACAGTCGCAGAGGCACTTGACCGCGCCACCCAGGACCTCGGCCTCATCGAGGTCCTGCAGTACTCCCCGCTGCCCTCCAAGGACTTCCTGCGGCCCGTCCTCGAGACAACGGTGGACGACTACGCCGCCGCCATCGAGTTCTCCGTCTACGGCGCCGTGGCCGCCTGCCACCAGGTGTTGCAGGGCATGCGGGTGCTCGGGCGCGGCTCCATGCTGTTCATTAACGGCGGTACCGCGTACAAGCCGCGCCCCCGGTTCGCGGGGACCACGGTGGGCTTCGCGGGCGAGACCGCCTACGCCCAGATGCTCCACGAGCAGCTGGAGCCGGAGAACATCCGGGTGCGCCAGATCATCATCCCCGGATCCATCGAGCCCGGTCACCCGGAGAAGGACCCGGCCACGCTGGCGAAGAAGATCTGGGACATGCACGCCCACTCGACGGAGTTCCGCAGCTTCGCCACCACGATGGACTACTGACAGTCGCTTCCCGCGCGCTCGCTCAGTTCTCCCGCCCGAGCGGCGTACAGATGCATGCCCTGTTCCCGTCGGTGTCCGCGAGCACCCAGAACGAGGGCGCGTTAGCGGCCGAGACGAGTCGGCCCCCGGCGGCGAGGGCCGCGGCCACGCGCTCTTCGGCCACGTCGTGCGGCACCCACACGTCCAGGTGGAACCTCTGCCGCGGCTCCTCGTGGGGCTCGGTCCGCTGGAACCATAGCAGCGGTACCTGCCCGCTGGCGTCCTCCACGTCCTCCCCCTCGGAGCTGTAGCTGGACTGGCCCCCCGTCAGCACCGCCCCCCAGAACGGACCGATCGAGTCCGGATCTGAGGCGTCGATGGCGACCTCCAGCCCAGCGAGGGCCTCGGGTCGTGCAGAGATTCGCTGAGTTGCGGCAATCCGGGAGATCTCCCGGGCGAGGTTGATGTCCCGCGAGGTGACGCCGAGAGCATCGTGGCTCCAGAGGGACACGTCCACCCACCCATACCTGAGGGTCAGGTCCGGGTGGTGGTCCA
>JAAZBW010000140.1 GCA_012513625.1 Actinomycetales bacterium
CGGGCGGCCCGGATGGCACATCGAGTGCTCGGTGATCGCCGAGGAGACGCTCGGCGGCGCCCCCACCATCACGGGCGGAGGCAACGACCTCGCGTTCCCGCACCACCCCATGTCCGCGTCCCACCTGCGGATGCTCGGTAGTGGCGATTCGGCCGCCACCGTCCACGTGGGCATGCTCGGATTCCAGGGCGAGAAGATGAGCAAGTCCCTCGGAAACCTTGTGTTCGTCTCGAAGCTCCGCGCCGTGGAGGATCCCGCGGCCATCCGGCTGGCGCTCGCGGCGTTGCCCTGGGCCGAGGACGCGGAGTGGGAGGACCACCTCCTGGTGGAGGCGCGGCAGCGGATCGGCACCTGGCGCGCGGCCGTGGGGGTCGCGGGCGATTCACGCGGACTCGCCGCGGCGATCGTGGAGCGGCTCGCAGACGGGCTTGACGTACCCGGCGCGCTGGCCGTGGTGGACGAGTGGGCGGCGGCCAAGCTCGGATCCACCCCCTCGGGAGACCCGAGCGGGGGCCACGGCGGCGACGACGAGGGCGCGCGCCACGCCATCGACGCGCTCCTCGGCGTCCTCCTCTGACCCACCGCCAACACACCCCCGTCTCCGCCGACTGTGTGGTCAAGTTCTGTAAATTCCCCGTCGACTGTGTGGTTGAGTCCTGCGGTCTTGCTCATCGAGTGTGTGGTTACGGTCGGCGCGACGACGTTAGCCACACAGTCGACGGTGATGTGGCGGGGTCTTAACCACACAGTCGATGGTGATGTGGCGGGGTCTTGACCACACAGTCGATGGGGGTTTGGCGGGGTCTTGACCACACAGTCGACGAGCCCGGGTGAGGTCCACTACTTGCCGTGCCGGCGCAGATACCTCTCGAACTCGGCAGCGATCGCGTCTCCCGTGGCCTCGGCTGACTCCGCGGCGTCGCGGCTGGACTCGAGCTGGGCCACGTAGCCCTCGATCTCCGGGTTGTCCGAAGTGAGTTCGCTGACGGTGGTCTCCCACTCCCGCGCGTCCTCCTCAAGCTCCGGAATGTGTACGGACTCATTGATCAGCCCCGTGAGGGTGGCCACGAGCGCAAGGGTGGCCTTGGGGCTCGGCATCTCGGAGACGTAGTGGGGGACCGAGACCCAGATGGAGGCGGGCTCGTAGCCGCGGGCGGCGGCCAGCGCATCGAACACTCCGGTGATTCCCGTGGGCCCCTCGTACTCGGACTCCTTCAGGCCCAGCCGCGCCCGGACCGCCGCGGAGTTCGAAGTGGCGTTCGTGGGCAGCGGGCGGGTGTGCGGCACGTCTGCCAGGAGGGCGCCGAGGGTGTAGACCTCGTGCACGCCGTAACCTCGGGCCACCTCGAGGAGCTCTGCCACGAAGGACCTCCACCGGACGGAGGGTTCGATCGAGTGGAGCAGGATCACGGTTCGGCCGGAGGGCAGCGTGCCGGCAAGGACCTCCGTGCCTGGCCAGGAGATGATCCGCGTGCCGTCCTCGTCCCGCGAGACGATGGGGCGGTTGACCTGCAGGTCGTAGAAATCCTCCCCGTCCAGGACCGTCACCAGATCGGACTCCCACGCCTCCGCGAGGAGATCGACGGCGTTGGTCGCCGCGCTTCCCGCATCATTCCAGCCCTCGAAGGCCACCACCATGATGGCGGGGAGCTCGTGATCGTTCGTGCTCATCTCCCCAGCCTACGCGGCACACTCCGCGAGGTGCACACACCGCCCTTCGCGTGGGCGGGGCGCGTGCCCGCGCGGGCCCTCCACCCACGCGGCGGGAGCCAAACCCGGTGACCTACCCTTGGGGCGTGACCCGCCACCTTCGCGCCATCCTCTGGGACCTCGACGGTACCCTCATCGACTCCGAGCCCTACTGGATGCGCTCGGAGACGGAGATGGTGGAGCAGTACGGGGGCAAGTGGACCGCCGAGGACGCGGCGGCATGCGTGGGCAACCCCCTCTCTGTCACGGCCGAACGCATGGCGAGGCGCGGTGTGCCGCTCCCTCCCGAGAGGATCGGCGCGGAACTCTTCGAGCGCATGACGCATCTGATCCGGCACGTGGGCATGCCCTATCGGCCGGGAGCCCTCGAACTCCTCATGGCCGCGCGCGCCGCCGGCCTTACCCAGGCCCTCGTGACCATGAGCTTCGGCCCCTATGTGGCGGCCGCCGCAGAGTCCGCCCCGGACGGGATGTTCTCCGTGATCCGCACCGGTGACACCGTGGAGCGGGGAAAGCCCGCCCCGGACATCTACCTCGCGGCCGCGAGTGACCTCGGGCTCGCCCCGGCCGACTGCCTCGGAATCGAGGACTCGGAGCCCGGCGTGCTTGCCGTGCTCGCGGCCGGCGCCACGCCCGTGGTGGTGCCCGGTGTGGTGGACGTGCCCCCGATCCCCGGAGTGCTCCGCTGGCCCACGCTCGCCGGGGTGGAGCCCCTCCACCTGGAGATTGCCCACGGCGCCTACCAGGCCGGCGTCACGGCTGGGTCCGCCGTGCAGTGAGCAGGTTCTCGACTCCGTCCGCGGGCAGCGGCGGGGGAGTTCCCCCGAACACGGGGCAGAGGGACTGGAAGGAACACCACGGGCAGAGCGGCGAGCGCCGCGGCTCGAACGACCCCTGCTGCGCGGCCCGCTCGATCCGCTCCCAGAGCGCCGCCACCTCCCGCTCGGTCTCCTCGAGCTCCCACTCGGTGGGATCGAGGGTGAGCGTGCGGCCGTCCCCCAGGTAGATGAGCTGCAGGCGGGCGGGAATCACGCCATCCAGCCGCCAGATCATGAGCGCGTAGAACCGCATCTGGAAGAGCGCCTCCGCCGCGTACCGCTCCTGGGGTGCCTTACCGGTCTTGTAGTCCACCACGCGGAGCGCGCCGTTCGGGGCCTTGTCAATCCGGTCCACGTAGCCGCGCAGCAGTAGCCCACCTCCCACCTCCACCTCGATGAGCCGCTCCCGGGCGGCCGGCTCGAGGCGGCGCGGGTTCTCCATCCGGAAGTAGTTGGCCACGAGCGATCGTGCCTGGGTCAGCCACGTGGCAAGTTCCTCGTCCGTGGGAAACATGCTGAGGTACTCCGGCTCCCTGGACAGGAGCGCTGCCCACTGAGGGTCCACGAGCCGCTCGGCCACCTCCTGGGAGCGCTCCACCGCCGGCAGGTCATACAGCCGCTCCAGCACGGAGTGCACGAGGGTACCCCGCACGGCTGCCGGCTTCGGCGACTCCGGCAGCCGGTCCACAGCACGCAGGCGGAACATCAGGGGGCACTGTTGGAAGTCCTTCGCCCGGGAGGCGGAGACGGCAGCTCTTCTCATGACCCCACCGTAGTTGGGTCCACTGACACGAACGGTCCGTCCGGCCCCTACGCTGGTGTCATGGGTAAGGCGTGGCGCATCGGGAACATCGGGAGGACGCCGCTCTTCCTTGACCGCTCGTGGCCGATTGGCGTGCTCCTGCTCGCCTCGTTCTACTTCACCGGGCTCACGTCCGCCGGTCTGCCCCTGCAGCGTGCCCTCATCCAGTCCGTTGTCCTCACCCTCGGGCTCTTCCTCTCCGTGCTGGTGCACGAGCTGAGCCACGCCCTCGCGGGACGGCTGCTCGGGCGGCCACCCGAGTCCATCACCCTCACACTGTGGGGTGGCTACACCTCGTTCCGCGGGCCGGAGAGCAGGCCCGGGGTGATGGCGCTGGTGACGATCGCGGGCCCCGCCTCCAACCTCCTGCTCGCCCTCCTCATTGACCGGCTCATCGCACTCGGGGTGGGCCTCGGCTGGACCCAACTGGCCCTCCTCGCACCGCTCGCGCTCGTCAACTTCGTGATGGGCCTCTTCAACCTGGCACCAGGACTACCTCTCGACGGCGGACACCTCGTGCATGCCGCCGCATGGAAGATCACGGGAGACCGCGACCGCGGCATGCTGATCGCCGCGTGGGGAGGCGTGGTCCTCGCCGCCGTCGTGGCCGCCTGGGCGCTCGTCCGCGTTGCCTCCGGTGGCGGCCTCGGCAGCGGCGACCTGTGGCTGCTCATCATCGCCTTCATCCTGTGGGACGGTGCCCAGCGCTCCCTTCGCGCGGCACGCGCCCGCATGTCCGTGGCCGCCCTCGATCTCCAGCGTGTCATGACCGAGGTGCCCCTCCTTCCGCCGACGGCGCCGCTCGCCCAGGTCCCGGGAGTCGGCGCGGTCCTCGTGGAGGGTGGGCGGGTGGTGGCCGCCGTGCTCCCCGAGGACAGGTCCCACGTGAGTGATCCCCACCTGACCGCCGCGTCGGTGGCGAGGGTGGTGCCGTCGTCGGCGGTGGTGACGCAACGCTACGGATCGGAGGCGGCCGCAGCGATCTCGCTCGCAGCGGGAAACAGCGAGATCGTGGTGCACGTGGAGGGCCAGCGAGCGTGGCTCGCGCGCGTGTCCCATCTCGCACGCGCACTCGAGGAGGAGGGGCGCCGGGTGCGCCGGCGTGCGGGGTAGGCTCGCGGGCGTGACGAACGACTGGGGCCCTGCCGGGCGACGCGGGCCGCTGCGCGAGGGGGAGCGGGTCCAGCTCACGGACGCGAAGGGCAGGATGCACACCATCCAGCTGCGGGCCGGTGGGAGCTTCCACACCCACTACGGGATGCTGCGGCACGACGATGTGATCGGGAAGCCGGACGGTTCCGTGGCCACCACGGCTCTTGAGAAGGAGTACCTTGTCCTCCGGCCACTCCTGTCCGACTACGTGCTTGGCATGCCCCGCGGCGCCACGATCGTCTATCCCAAGGACTCGGGCCAGATCATCCAGATGGCCGACATCTTCGATGGCGCCGTGGTGGTCGAGGCCGGTGTGGGCTCCGGGGCCCTCGCGATGGCCCTGCTGAACGCCGTGGGGCCGCGCGGCCGGCTCGTCTCGGTGGAGCGTCGGGAGGACTTCGCCAGGATCGCCGAGGAGAACGTGGATGCATGGTTCGGCGGGAGGCATCCCGCTTGGGAGCTGCAGACGGGCGATGTCGCCGATGTGCTCCCAACCCTCGGGCTCGCTGGCGGCGTGGACCGGATCGTGCTTGACATGCTCGCTCCGTGGGAGAACATCGGAGTGGCCCGGGACGCGCTCGTCCCGGGAGGGGTTCTGCTCGCGTACGTGGCCACCACCACGCAGCTCTCCAGGTTTGTGGAGGACGTGCGCGCCGCGGAGCGGTTCACGGAGCCGCAGGCGTGGGAGAGCCTCGTACGGACGTGGCACGTGGAGGGGCTCGCCGTGCGGCCGGACCACCGGATGGTCGCACACACCGGTTTCCTTGTGACCGCTCGGCTGCTCGCCGAGGGCACCCCGCCGCCAGAGCTTGCCCGCCGTCCCGCTCCCGCAGCGCTGGATGAGCACGGCGCGGTCGATTCCACGGACATCCGCTCGATCCCCCAGGAGGACTGGACTCCCGAGGCGGTGGGAGAGCGCCTCGTGGCGGAACGAAAGACCCGGAAGGTGATCCGGGACCTCGAGAGGCGGGCCGCCCACGACGAGGCCATGCGCTCAGCCGATTCGGGCGACTGACGAAGTAGTCCGGAAGTTTCTCCGGAATATCGTTGACTCCCACTGTGCTCTCGGTGAGGCTGTTCCCGGAATCGGTGGCCAGGGGCCACCTCCCTCACACGATCGGGAGACACAGGATGAGTGTTTACGGCTGGAAGATCCAGAACGAGGCGATGCCCACGCACATCACCTCTGCGCAGCAGCTGCACAGCGAGATCATCGGCGAGCTCAACGAGCTCCTGAAGGCCGGGGAGGCCTACTGCGAGACATTCATCGGAGCCGGAGCGGAAGCGTGGAAGCACTTCTCCACCGAGGTGCAGTCCGCGGTGGACCTGACGAACGCCGCGTTCGCCTCCCACACGAACGCGAACGCGGACGTGCACACGATGCTCGCCAACCAGGTGGACGAGCAGACGTCGAACGCGAACACCACCCGCACGGGAACCGATACCAACACCGGCGCCGGCTGGGCGTTCTGACCACACCCGTTTCGAAAGGACCCACGAATATGCAGATCACCGGTTACGGAATCAACGAGGGTGAGGGCGCGGTCACGAGGATCCGCCAGATCCAGGCGAACCTCGACACGCTGTATGCGGGCGAGAACCAGAGTTACGAGGGTACCCGCGCGGAGTTCCACCTCTCGGTTGCCGTGGACGAGATGGATGTGAACCAGGACATGCTCCGGCAGGCGGAGCAGAAGACCATCGCCGCCATCGAGGCACTCGTCGGTGCCACCACCAAGAACAATGACATCGCCGAGCAGGCCATCCAGATGGGACGGACGATCGCGTCCAACATCCGCGCCTGACGGACCGAGCAGGGGGGCGGGCGCCACGGGCGCCCGCCCCCCTGCTGTCTGCCCGCCGATCCCCGGGCGGAGAACATCCCGCTCAGCTGGTGGGCAGCACGAACTGGACGATCTCCGGCGCGTACCCGGAGCGGATGACCTGGCCGCGGCCCGGGGGCATCTTCGTGGGCCGGACATTGCCGAGCAGCATGCCCTCGGCGCGGTCACCCGAGAGCTGGACGCCCACGGCTCCCGAGTCACGGAGGGCGGAGAAGCCGGCGTCGAACAGGGCGCGGCTCGCCCCCTGGATCCGTCGGGTGAGGAAGATCTGGAACCTGATCTCCGCACTGAGCGCGATGTGGCGGCGGAGCTCGCCGAGCAGGTTGGTGCCTGCCATCTGGATCATGTCGTAGTCGTCCATCACCATGAGGATGCGGGGCTTGCCTGCCATCGTCTCGGCGGAGTCCTGGCTCTCCACGGTGCGCGGCACCCGTGAATCGAGATCAGGGATGATGCCCTGGACGAGTCCTCCCGCCACTGCCACCGAGCTGGCGTAGCCGCCCACATACTCCGGGGGGAATACATCCCGGAGGTTCCGCTTCGGATCGAACACGGCGATCACAAGCTCATTTGGGGTGTGGCGGGCGAGCATCTGCTCCACGAGGTACTTCAGGAGCGTGGTCTTTCCGGTTTCCGATTCGCCGAGCACCATCACGTTGGCGTCGCGGTCGAGCAGGTCGAAGTAGTGGGTCTTCACCGAGGACTCCTCGAGACCCACCGGTACGAGCTCCGGTCGGAGCGGGTCCGGACGCAGGTCTGCCGGCGTCACGATGCGCGGCAGGAGCCGGACCTGGCGGGCGCGTCCCGTGGTGGAGGCCGCGATGGCGGCGGTTGCCTCCCGGATGCCGCGCGAGAGGTCGTCGGTGTCCGCCACCGCGTCGATCCGGGGGAGGGCGGCGTGCGCGAAGAGCTCGCCCGCGATCATGGAACGGCCCGGGCGGTCCTCCGGCATCCGCTCGGCGGCCTTCCGCCCGAACTGGGAATCCATGGGGTCGGTGAGCCGCATCTCGATCCGGCCGGGGAAGGAGGAGGCGAGGTTGAACCGGATGTCGGTGCTCTTGGAGCCGGTGACCACGAACCGGATGCCGTAGGCCGGACCGCGGGTGGCGAGTGTCTTCAACTGGTCA
>JAAZBW010000141.1 GCA_012513625.1 Actinomycetales bacterium
CATCACCTGCCCCGCCAAACAGTGTCGCTACTCGTCCAGAACGCGTCAGCTTCACAACTTGTCCGGAGCGCCGCCGCTGTGGGGGCGCTGGGTTCGGGCAACGGAGGGGGCGGGTCCTGTGCGGGTGGGCGCTCGCTCGAAGGTGGAGGAGGAGCCGCGCGCGTTCGGGGCCGGACCCTGTGCGGGTGGGGCGCTCGGGAGCACCATGCCTATGCTGGGCACGTGAGCGGCGGCCATTCCATCGAGGACTTCTTCCCCGGCCATTCCAACCCGCCGCGGCTGCGGATCCGCAACGTCCCGCCCCCGCCGCTCGAGGCGGCCCGCCCGGAACCGGAGGACCTCGACGCAGCGCTCGCCCCCGTCGTCGACGCCCTGGCGGGACGCACCCTCGCCGTGATCACCGGGGCGGGAATTTCCACCGACTCGGGCATCCCGGACTACCGCTCCCCCGGTTCTTCGCCGCGTACCCCCATGACGATCCAGCAGTTCATGGCGGACGAGCGGTGGCGGCGCCACTGGTGGGCCCGCAACCAGGTGGGGTGGCACACCCCGCGCACAGCACATCCGAATGCGGGGCACCTCGCGCTCGCCACGCTGGAGGAGCGCGGAATCGTGACCGGTGTGATCACCCAGAACATCGACCGGTTGCACGCCCGCGCCGGAACCCGCCGGCTCGTGGAGCTGCACGGGCGGCATGACCGGATCCGGTGCTCACAGTGCGGCACCCACTTCCCGCGCGCGGAGGTGGCGGAGTGGCTGGACGAACTCAACCCCGGCTGGGTGGACGCCCACATCAAAGACGCGGAGACCGCGCCGGACGCCGACGCGGTGCTCACCGAGACCGCCTCGTTCCGTGTGGCGCCCTGCCCGGTGTGCGGCGGAATCCTGCGGGCGGACGTCGTGTTCTTCGGAGACACCGTTCCACCGGAGGCGGTGGTCGCAGCGGCGGCGATGGTGGACGAGTCCGAGGCCCTACTCGTGGCCGGGTCCTCGCTCGCGGTGGCGAGCGCGCTGCGATTCGTACGGCGCGCCCACCGGGACGGCAGGCCGATCGCGATCATCAACCGCGGGGACACCCGGGCGGACGAGTTCGCCGCCGCCACCGCCCACGTGAGCACGAGCCGCGCGTTGCCGTGGCTGGCGGAGCGCCTTCCTGCCCCGGAGCAGTAACGCGGAAGCCCCGCGGCGCCGGAAAGCTGCCGCGGGCCTCTGCCACGCCCCCGAGGGACGGAAACCCTCCTAGAAGGAGACGCCCTGGCGGGAGAAGAAGGTCTTCGGGTTGATGTGCTCGCCGTCCTGCCACACGGTCAGGTGGAGGTGGGGGCCCGTGGAGCGGCCGGTGGAACCCACGCCGCCGATCACGTCTCCCGCTCGGACCGCCTGGCCCTCGCTCACATACACGCCCGAGGAGTACATGTGGTTGTACGCGGTCTCGAGCCCGTTGCCATGGGCCACGATGATTGTCCAGCCGGTGAGGCCGCGCGAGCTGTGGCCGAAGCCCACGTACGTCACCACACCGTCCGCGCCCGCACGGATGGAGGTCCCCGAGGAGGCGGCGAGGTCGATACCGTTGTGGAAGGCGGAGGAGCCGGCCACGAATCCGCGGTTGCCATAGGTGGAGGTGAACCGGCCGCTGGCCACGGGGTTCACCCAGCCGGTCATCCCGAAGTCGATCGACTCGCTCGGGTTGTAGGCGCGGCCACGCGCGAGGGCTGCCCGCGCATCGGCGGAGGCGGCACGCATGGCGGCCCCCGAGTTCAGGGAGGAGAGCTCGCCGCGGAGCTCTCCGATGGCGGAATCGAGCGCATCGGAGGCGGAGGCGATCCACGCCTCGTCCGCGGCACCCTCGAGCTCCGCCATGGCCGTAGCCACGTTGTTCCGCAGCTGCGGATCGTCCAGCTGGCCGTCCGATTCGTCCAGGATGGCCTGGGCATCCTCGAGGAGTTCGAGGCGGTCGAGGTTGACCTCCACTCCGATCGCCACCGTGCCCTCGGCGAGGAGTGCGCCGGAAACCCACACGGCCGTTGCGTCCACTGCGATCTGCGGCGCGAGCACTCCGACGCCATCCGCCACCACGGCCGCGGGCTCTGCCGGGAAGTCGGTGCCAGTCTGCTGCTCGGCATCCACGGGGATGCCGCCCTCGTCCGTGGGCTCGCCCATGAACTCGGGGTCCGTAACGGTCTCGTCAGTCGCCGGAACATTTTCGACGACGTCCTCACCCTCCGGCGCAGGCGTCACCTCGGGTGCCTCCGCGGTTGCGTCCGCGGACTCGTCCATTCCGGCTTCGGTGGACGGCTGGGTTTCGGCCGCGCTGGGCTCCGTGCTGGTCTCTGGGGTGGAATCGGCGCCGGCCTCGGGGCCAGCCTCCGCCACCAGGGCATCGGACTCGGTCCGGAACTCGGGCTCGAGCTCGGCGAGGGCCTCCCGGCCCTCGGTGCGGGAGCTGGCGATGGCGTCCCGCTGGGATGCCTCAACACCGGCGGCGGGGTCATCCACGAGGAACGAGCCGTCAGCGGAGACCACCACGCGCTGGACCGGCTCCATGGAGGCGGCCTCGGCTGTGCCTTTCTGGTTCTCACCGAGCAGTGCGTTGACCGGAGCTCCCACGGTGGTGGCCGCGAGCACGGCGAGCACGGCGGAGCGGCCCAGGATGGAGGGACGCGCCCACCCCTGCTTCGAGAGAGAGGCGGCGGTGGCGGTGATGCGGGCGGCGAGTACCGCACCCGCGGGATCACCCGGGTGATGGGCGGCGGCTTCACGGCGCGTGAGCGGAGGAAGGGCCTCGCTCGAAAGGGCGGCGGGTGCCGCGGGTGTGCGGGCCGAAGGGACGGAGCGGCGGACCTGGATGCCGTCAGCGGCGCCCTGTGCCTGACGGAGTGCGCGGGCCTCGCGGCGGGTGAGCGGCGCGGCGATCGAGTGGGTGGCTGTGGTCTCTGCGTGAATATTGTTCATAAGGTTGGCTGGTTTCGGAAGGGTTGGGGGGACCGAAACCTCAATCAAGCTAAGGGATGAACCAGAGGTTTCCTAGATGTCACGATTAGATAACGACCGAATGTGATGCACGCGACTCGCGGCGGCGTGAGGCTGGTCACGAAAGGCCCCCGAAGGGCTGCGATCTCCGTCACCCGTGGCAACTTACCGGCAACAAGGAGGGGTGGCGGATCAGTCCCGCCGCGCCTCGAAGAACTCCCGGAGGAGCGCGGCACACTCCCGCTCGCGAACTCCCACCACCACCTCCACGCGATGGTTGAGCCGCGAATCGCGGAGCACGTCCCGCACAGAGCCTGCCGCCCCTGCCTTTGGATCCCATGCCCCCATGACTACGCGGGGAACCCGTGCGAGCACAATCGCACCGGCGCACATTGTGCAGGGCTCGAGAGTGACCACGAGTGTGGACGAATCGAGCCGCCACTCCCCCGCGCGCGCGGCCGCGGCGCGGAGTGCGAGCACCTCGGCGTGCGCGGTCGGATCGCCGTCCGCCTCCCGGCGGTTCGCTCCCTCACCGAGGATCCGGCCGTCCGCGTCGAGCACCACGGCACCCACGGGAACATCACCCCATCCCCCGGCCTCGCGTGCGAGTTCCAGGGCGCGCGCCATCGCGGCATCAAGGTGAGGGGCCGCGATCACGCTCCCACGCTATCGGGCCGAAGGGCCACATCCGGCCCACCGTCCGGCCAGTAGTGTGTGGGCATGCGCCTGCACGTCCTTGACCACCCCCTGATCGCCCACAAGCTCACGGTCCTGCGGGACAAGACCACCCCCTCCCCCGTCTTCCGCCAACTCGTTGAAGAGCTGGTCACCCTCCTCGCCTACGAGGCCACCCGCGAGGTGCGCGTGGAGGACAAGGAGATCGAGACCCCGGTGACCCACACGATCGGCAAGAGGATGGCGGACCCGCGACCCGTCGTCGTCCCGATCCTGCGGGCCGGCCTCGGAATGCTCGAGGGAATGACGCGCCTCCTACCCACGGCCGAGGTGGGATTCCTCGGCATGGTGCGCGATGACGAGACCCTCGAGGCCTCCACCTACGCGAACCGGCTCCCGGAGGACCTCTCCGGCCGCCAGTGCTTCGTGCTGGACCCCATGCTCGCCACGGGCGGGACCCTCGTGGCCTCCATCGAGTACCTCCTGGACCTCGGCGCACGGGACGTGACCGCCGTCTGCCTGCTCGCCGCCCCCGAGGGACTCGACCGGGTGGCCAAGGAGATCGGCCACCGCGTGGAGGTCACGATCGTGACCGCGGCCGTGGACGAGCGCCTGGACGAGCACGGCTACATCGTGCCCGGCCTCGGAGACGCGGGAGACCGCCTCTACGGCGTGGTCGGCTGAGGCCAGGCCCGCGCCACACCCCGCGCCACCTGGACCATCCCGCAGACGCGAATCGGCCCGCCCCCAGCAGGGAGCGGGCCGATTCGCGTCTGCGGGAGCCCCGATCAGAAGGCCGGGATGACCTCACCGTTCGGCCAGGTCTCCTCGATGTAGGAGCGGACCTCATCCGAGGTGAGGAGCTCAATGAGCTTCACCACGGCCGGGTCAGCGCCCTCGCCCGCGCGGAACGCCACGATGTTGGCGTACGGGTTGTCCTCACCGGACTCGAGTACGATCGCGTCCTCGGACGGCACGAGGCCGGCGTCGAGCGCGTAGTTGCCGTTGATCACGGCAGCCGAGACGTCCGCGAGGGTGGTGGCGAGCTGCGCCGCATCGAGCTCCACGAGCTCAATGTTCTTGGGGTTGTCCGCGAGGTCGTAGATCGTGGGGTCGTCCACAGACTCGTCCAGCGTGAACACGCCGGCGTCCTCGAGCAGCCAGAGCGCGCGCGCCTGGTTGGACGGGTCGTTCGGCACGGAGATCTTGCCACGCTCCGGGATGTCCGCGATGTCCGTCAGGGTCTCGGAGTACACGCCGTAGGGCTCGATGTGGATGCCCACAGAGTGCTCGATCTCGTAGCCGTTCTCCTCCACCTGCGCCTCGAAGTAGGG
>JAAZBW010000142.1 GCA_012513625.1 Actinomycetales bacterium
CCCGGGTGGTGATGCCCACCGAGCTTGTGGTGAAGTCCGCGGACGGCTACCCGGTGCACGGCTGGGTGTTCGTTCCCGAGGGCGAGGGCCCCCATCCCGTGCTCCTCAACATCCACGGGGGCCCGCATGCGGACTACACGTGGGGGTGGTTTGACGAGGTGCAGGTTCTCGCTGGCGCCGGCTACGCCGTGGTGCAGTGCAACCCCCGCGGGTCCGCCGGTTACGGCCGGGAGCACGGAACCGCCATCAGGGAGCAGATGGGCACCCTCGATTTCCAGGATGTGATTGCGTTCCTCGAGGGAGCCCTCAAGGCCGAGAAGTCTCTGGACAAGAAGCGCCTCGGCATCATGGGCGGCTCCTACGGCGGCTACCTCACTGCCTGGACGATTGCCCACGATCACCGCTTCGCCACCGCCGTGGTGGAGAGGGGCTACCTCGATCCCGGTACCTTCGTGGGCACCTCGGACATCGGGTGGTACTTCTCCGAGGAATACACCGGCGCCGATCCAGCGCACGCCGAGACGCAGAGCCCCATGGCGTTCGTCCACCAGGTGCGCACCCCCACCCTCGTGATCCACTCCGAGGAGGACTGGCGCTGCCCGATCGAGCAGGCGCAGCGGTGGTTCGCGGCCCTGCGCCGCACGGGCACGCCCACCGAGATGCTCGTGTTCCCCGGGGAGGACCATGAGCTGTCCCGTTCCGGCACGCCGTGGCACCGCCGCCAGCGGTTCGACGCCGTACTCGAGTGGGTGGGCCGCCACCTCCCCGTGGAGGCGTAGGCAGGCTCGGGTAGCCGGGCTCGGATAGGCAAGCTCAGGCTCAGGCGCGGGTAGGCAGGCTCGGGTAACCGGGCTCGGGTAGGCAGGCTCAGGTAACCGGGCTCAGGCTCAGGCGCGGGCGTACCGGGCGATCACTGCGGCCACCTCCTCGCACCGGTCCCACGGGATCGGGGAGACGAGGGCGTTGCGCGGGATGGTGCTGCTCGAGATCCCTGAGGCCGAGAAGTGGTTGGGGGCAGCCGGGTTGAGGCGCATCACCACGAGGTAGTCCTGACCGCCCACGTCCTCCACATGGGCGCTGCTGACTTTCTCCCAGGGGAGGTTCCAGCCCCAGGAGCCCGCACGCCGCACTCCCTCGGGGCCCATAGTCACAGTGGCCGCCCGCATCGAGTTCGCGGCATACGCCTGATAGGCGAGGGCACCTCCGAGGAGGAAGAAGATAATGCCGGACGGGGTGCGGCCCTGGACCGTCTCCACCACCGCCCAGATGAGCGCGAGCACCGCGCCCGCGCCGTAGATGAGGAGCTGGCGGTTTGCGAGCGGGTCCTTCTCGGTGGTGGTGACTGTCACGGCACCAGAGTAGCCGGGCACCGGATGCGAAAAAGCGAGCCCCGCTAGCGGCGACCCCACGTACGCAGGGCGGCCTCCACGTCGTCGATCTGCTCGGAGGGGATGGGCGTGACGAGGGCGTTGCCGGGGAACGGGTGGCCCGCGAGGGAGGTGGCCGAGCGGTGGTAGGGCGCGTTCTCGTCCTTGCGGACCAGTACGAGGTAGTGGTTCCCCCTGAACTCCTCCACCCGCGCGGAGGCAATCTGCTTCCACTGCTGCTGCCAGCCCCACGGTCCGGCGCGGCGTATCCCGTCATGGTTGATGAGCACGATCGAGTCCCGGGCGGCGTGGCTCAGGTTGGCGCGGTAGATGAGGAAGGCGGCCGCGAGCGCGAGCGCCACGGCACCGCCGATGCTTTTGAGCATGAGCCATGCCAGCACCGCGAACACCATCGCGAACATGCCGAGCACGAGGTAGATCATGGATTCGCGGCGGGGCAGCGGGTCCGGCGTGCTGGTTGCCATGGGACCGCGTTGCTGGGCGGCACGCCGATCGGCTCCCATGCGGCCGCGGCCCGGGCTCGCGGGTTCGCTTGGATCTGGATCGTACTGGCCGCGCCGGAGCCGCTCGGGTAGGCGGAGGCGGGACGGGTCGAAGCCGGGGTGGCCGGGCAGGTGCCCGGAGATGAAGTACTCCATGTCCCAGGCGAGTTCATCGAACACCGGAGCCACGTAGCCGCCTTCGGGGAGCAGCCCCAGGTCCTCGATGAGGACCTGTTCCTTCATGCGCCACGTGCGGGACCAGTGCTTCACCGGCTCCTTGGGGATGGCCACGAGTACCTGGGTGGCGTCGTACGGGTGGATGGCCGCGTATTCGAGCTCATCCCAGCCCAACGACCAGGGGTAGCTGCCGAGCCGCTGGATTCCCTGCGGATCGAGCCGCACCGTGGTGGGTACGCCCGCACCCAGCCTCCGGGTGGCGAGATAGAGGGGGATCGCGGCGAGGATGAGCGGGATACCGAAGAACGGCCGCCCAGAAAAGGTGACGATAACGCCCGCCGAGAGTACTGCGGCCGTGGTTGCTCCGGTCAGCCAGGTGAACTGCCGGGCCACGAGGTCCGGCTCGTCGAGCGATTCGATCGCAGAGGGGGCCATGGAGGAAGGCTACCTTCGGTTGCCGAGGTTCCGGCGCGTGGCCGCCTCGAGGTCCTGGAAGACGGTCTTCAATTCTTTGGCGCGCCGCTCCAGGGGGGTGAAGCCCCCGTCCGACCAGTCCGCGAACTGGCCAAGGCTCACCACGTTGCGCACGTCCACCATGCTCATGTTCGCGAGGATCACGCGCCAGTTCTCCACGGCGCGCACCCCGCCGTCCGCTCCGTGGGAGACGAAGGCCACGGCCTTGCCGAACCACTCGGGGCCGAGGGAGTCCACCGCGTTCTTGAGGGCGCCCGGCACGCCGTGGTTGTACTCCGGGGTCACGAAGATGAATCCTTCGCACGCGTCGATGGCGCGGGACCAGGCGGTCACGCGCTCGTCCTCGTACTGGCGCTTGGCCGAGCCGGGCACAGTGGAGGAGGTTAGGAGGGGGACGTCGAACGCGGCGAGGTCGAGGAGTTCGTAGGAGACCACGTCCGCGAGGGAGTCACCCTCCCCGCCGGAGGTGTCGACGACGACGGAGGCCCTGTCCGCGGCACCGTCACCATCCCCGTTGCGTGCGTCCGCCACGCGCTTCTGGGCGGCCTGGTAGACCCAGTGGGCGACCGACTCGGTGCGACGCCCGTTGCGGATGGATCCCAGGATGATGCCGATCTTCATGCGTGCTCCTCGTGTTCGTGGGACAGGTGCTGCGGTCCACCGTAGTCGCCGCCGGGGCGGGCACGGTGCCGCTCCCGCCCCGCGAGCGGCTGCGCTCCGACCCGGGGGCGGTGTGCGCCTGGCTAGCGACCCCAGTCGCCGAGCGCGCCCTCGAGCGCGCCGAGGCAGGCCTCGAGTACGGGCTCTCGCTCCTCCACGCGGCAGCCGCCGGCCACCCAGGCGAGGCACGCCTCATCCACGAAGCCGAAGAAGGCGATGAGGGCGAACTCCTCCCTCCGGCTCCTGCCCTCCGGGCGGAGCATGGCGGTGAGGGTCTCCACGGACCGGGCGCGCGAACCCTGGCGCAGCCTGACGGCCTCACGTGGTTCCTCGCCGCCCACCAGCGGAGAGGCCCACCCCTCCGGGAACGCGGCCACATGATCCAGGTACACCCCGAGCATGGTGCGGATGCGCTCGCGTGCCGGGGTGCGGGAGGGGAGCGCCGCGTCCGCCTGCTGTTGCCGTTCCGAGAACTCCGCGATCCCCTCGGCCACCACGGCGGCGTACAGCTCGGACTTGGACCCGAAGTAGTGGTGGACGAGCGCGGGGGAGGCGCCGGCGCTGGCCGCCACGTCCGCCACCGAGACCTCCGGGAAGAGTGCCGCGGCGTAGCGCTCGCGTGCCGAGGCGAGGATGGCGGCACGGCGGTGGTCTGCATCGAGACGCCGGCGGGTGGGGTGCATGTTGCCATCCATGCCACCGAGTATACGGCTATTGATATAGACTCAATAACAGTTCCGAACATCCAGGGAAGGACCCCCATGCGAACCCGCACCGAACTCCTCAACGGCGTCTGGTGGCACGTCTACCCGCTCGGCGCATGCGGCGCTCCCATCCGTGACTTCGACCCGGCGGATCCGAATGTTCCCGGGCCGCGCCTGCGCCGCCTGCTCCCATGGCTGGACTATGCGGTGGAGCTCGGCTGCACCGGGCTCCTCCTGAACCCGATCTTCTCCTCGAGCTCCCATGGGTACGACACGCTGGACTACTTCCGCATCGACCCCCGCCTCGGCGGCGATGAGGAGTTTGACGAGCTCATGCGCGAGTGCGAGGCGCGCGGGCTGGCCGTCATGCTGGACGGGGTCTTCAACCATGTGGACCGCAACCATCCCCTCGTGGAGCAGGGCTTCGCCGCGGGCGGCTGGGAGGGCCACGAGTCGATCCCCGTGCTGGACCATTCGCGGCCGGAGATCCGGGACCTCGTCACCGAGGTCATGCTGCACTGGCTCCGCCGCGGGATCGCCGGCTGGCGGCTCGATGTGGCACACGAGGTGCCCCACGAGTTCTGGCGCGAGGTGATCGGCCGCGCGCGCGGCGAGTTCCCGGAGGCGCTCTTCCTCGGGGAGATGATCCACGGCGACTACCAGGAGCTCGCCCGCGAATCGGATATTGACACGGTCACCCAGTACGAGCTGTGGGCCGGCATCCGCGGTGCCATCTCGGACGCCAACCCGTGGGAGCTCTCCCACGCCCTCACCCGCCACGCCGGGTTCTCCCGCGAGCTCGTGACCCAGACCTTCGTGGGCAACCACGATGTGGTCCGCACCGCCACGGCGCTCGGCGAGGACGGGGCGGCCCTCGCCGCGATCCTCCTCCTCACCGTGCCCGGCTCACCCTCCATCTACTACGGAGACGAGCAGGGGTTTCGCGGGGACAAGAAGGACTTCGGCCCGCCGGACGACGATCTGCGGGCGGTCCTCCCCGAGAGCCCGATCGAGCTCTTCCAGCTCGGCTGGTGGATGTACCACCTCCACCAGCGGCTCATCCAGCTGCGGCGCGAGAACCCGTGGATCTCTACCGGCGCCCTCGAGGTGACCGAGCCGGAGGGTGCGGTCCTCGCGTACGAGGTGAGCGCCGTCGTCGACGGAAGCCCGCACACGCTCGCCGTCGAGATGAATCTGGAGGCGCAGACGGCCTCGGTGACCCTGGACGGGACCAGCGCGTTCAGTTTCCGGGCGGGGCAGCGTTGATGTAGACGCGGCGGAACATCTCCGCGAGGCGGCCGTCCGGCAGGGCCGCCCGCCGCGCGGCGTCCTCCGCCCAGGCCCGTAGCCGCGCCGCGAGGTCACCCTCGGGCAGGAATCCCACCTGCGAGACGTGCTGGTGGAGCGACTCCACCTTCCGCTCGAACGTATCCGTGATGTCCACCGCGTGATCCGCGGAGGGGTGCGCCATGAGCCACAGCTCGGGCACCTTGAAGGCGGGCAGCCGCTCCTCCGTGACCAGTTCGGGCCACGCGTGCGGGTTCTCGGCGGCCGGGTAGGAGGCCCGCACTACGGCCTCACCCACCGCCATGTGGTCCGGGTGCGAGCTGAAGATCCGGTCCCAGTTCCGCTCCGGGGACTGGGTGAGGATCCGCTCCGGCTGCACCTCGCGGATCACGCGCACGATCTCCTTCTGCAGTTCAAACGTGGGCTCGAGCCAGCCGTCTCGGAACCCGTCCAGGAACCGCACGTCGCTCACCCCGACGACGGCGCTCGCCGCCCGCTGTTCCGCCTCCCGGCGCGCCGTCACCACGGTCATGTCCTCGTCGGCCAGCCCGCCCTGATCGCCGCGCGTCACCACGAGGAGGGTCACATCCCACCCCTCGTCGGTCCAGGTGGCGAGGGTGCCGGCGGCGCCGAAGTCCGCGTCGTCCGGATGGGCGACGACGACGAGTGCGTGGGAACGGGAGGGCCCGGGAGTGGTCATGCACCCGAGTCTAGGTGCGCACTCCCGGGCCCTGCCGGTGTGGTACCACGTGCGGCGGTGGCGGGCTGGTGCCCGCCGGTCAGCGGCGGCCGCCGCCGAGGAGGTCGCCGAGGCCGCCGAGGAGGTCGTCGAGCGAGAGGCCACCCGGGAGGGGCGACTGCTGGCTCTGGCCCTGGGGGGCGCTCGAGGAGGCGTCGGCGCCGCCGAGGAGGTCACCGAGGATGTCATTGATGTTGATGCCGCCCGGGAGGCCGCCGCGGGGGGACGGGCTCGGGGCCGGAGCCTGGGCCTGGGCCTGTGGCTCGGACCTGCCGCCTCCCAGGATGCCGCCGAGGAGGTCTCCGAGGCCGCCGCCACGGCTTTCCTGCTGGGCGGGGGCCTGCTTCGCCTGGCCGGTGCCGAAGATGTTCTTGGAGAGCCAGCCGAGCACGAACGGGGCGAGCATCGGGAGGAGCTTGGCCACGAGACCGGAGGAGAATCCCATGCCGCCGAACTGGTTGACCACGGCGTCCGTGTTCTCACCGAACACGTTGCGGACCACCTTCCTGCCGTCCTCCACGTTGACGGACTCCAGGCCGGGGACCTCGTCCGATTCCGGCTGGTGCTGCTGGAGCGCGGTCACGAGGGACTGGGCGCCGCCTTCATCGGCGGAGTTCGCGCGCATCCCCGCGAGGAGGGTGGGAATGGCCGCCGCGGCTGCCTGGTACGTGGTCTCGCGGTCCTCGCCGAGCGCGGAGGCGAACTGGTCAATGGGGAGCGTGCGGAGGAGTTCGGTGAAGTCGGCCATCATGGGTCCTTTCGGGGGAGTTGCGCCCGAGATTATCAGCGTCTCGGCACCATGAGGAGGCGTGACACCACGAGGAGGCGCACCCCGGCACGCGTGTGGGGCCCCGCCGGGTGGGGGGCGAACCCGCGCGGTGGCGGCGGCTCACCGGGGAGAGCCTGCACTCTGCGGGCCGGTGGGGGGCGGGGGGAGGGGCGGGTCAGGGAGCTGTGAGGAGCTCGTCCCACTGGTGCTCGGCCACGAGGAGTGTGCGTTGGCGCTCGGCACGGAGGGTGGCGCGGCGCTCGGGGACCCCCCGCTCCTCCCGCTGGAGAATCGTCAGGAGGATGAGCCCCTGCCCGGCCACCCCGAGGATCACCGCCCCCATCGTGGCAGCCGTGCCCTCGTTCCCGAGGACGCTGCTGATGAGGATCACGAGCACGGCCATGAATCCGAAGATCCCGCCGCCGGTGCCCCGCGGGCCGAGCGCGGTGGCGAAGATCCCTGCGGCCGCAGCGGCCACGGCTGCCGCCGCCACGGCGGCGCCCGTCCCCCCGCTCTCGTGGGCGGCCTCGGAATAGGTGACGGCGAAGCCCACGAGGCTGAGTCCCGCCACGTAGAGCCACAGCCAACCGCGCTCCTCGGCGAGGATCGTGGCCCGGCGTTCGGGCCACAGCGCCGCCACCTGCGCCATGGCGGCGAGCCCAAGGGCGAGGGCCGCAACGAGGAGCCGGAGCTCGCCAGCGAGGAGGGTGGTGGCCACATCGAGGACCAGGAGGAACGCGAGGGACGCCAGCCACCACCGAACGTGGGGGGAGCGGGGCCGATCGGTGGAGACCCAGAGCAGCTCGATCAACAGCGGCACCGTGAACCAGGCGCACACGAGCGCGAGCGTGGAGTTCAGGGGTATCGCGGCGATCCGCACGAGCACCACCACCGCGAAGGTGATGAGCAGCATCCGTGCCGACTGCCTCCGGGGGAGCATGCCGCGAGCATAACCCCGTGCATACCCGAGGGAATCTCGGTTGCCAGCAGGCGCCCGTCGCCGGGTGCGAGCGGGCGTGGCGGCAGGCCACTACGGTGGACTCGTGGTGGATATCCTCGCGGCGAACCCGCTTCTCACGATCATGATCGTGCTGGCGCTCGGGGCCACGGTGGGCGCGATCCCGTTCGGGCCGCTCAAGCTCGGCGGGGCCGGCGCCCTGTTCGTGGGACTCGCCGTGGGGGCGTTGGACCCCCGCCTGGGGGAGGGCCTCGGACTCGTCCAGACCCTCGGCCTTGCCCTCTTTGTGTACACGGTGGGCATAGCGGCTGGTGCCACGTTCTTCCGGGACCTGAAACGCCAGACCCCACTCCTCCTCCTCGGCATCGTGGTGCTGACGATCGCCGCGGGGGCCGCCGCGATCGCCGGCCGGCTCCTCGGCCTCTCCGACGGCTTCACTACCGGCTCCTTCGCGGGTGCCCTCACCTCCACGCCCGCCCTCGCGGCCGCCACGCAGGCCACGGGTTCCCCCGATGCCGCTGTGGGGTACTCGATCGGATACCCCGCGGGTGTGGTGCTCGCGATCTTCGCCGTGGCCACGGTGGTGGACAGGAAATGGCCGGAGAAGAATGACGAGCCCAGCGTGGCGAGCGAGGGGATCGAGGCGGTGACCGCCGTCGTCGAGAGGGGAACCAGCGTGCGGGAGGTGCCGGGATGGCTCGGGCAGGACGTGAAGATGTCCTACCTGCGCCGCGGCGAGACGACCCGCGTGGTGACCCCGGGGGAGCGCCTCGAGGCGGGGGATCGGGTACTCGTGGTGGGGGCGCCCGCGCATGTGGAACGGGCCGTCGAGTTCCTGGGGCACCGAGCGGACGAGGACCTCACGGACGAGCGGCACGAGGTGGACTTCAAGCGGTTCACGCTCTCGAACCCGGACCTGTTCGGGCGCACGGTGGCGGAGCTCAACATTCCTGCCCAGCTTGGCGGGATCATCACCCGCGTGCGGCGCGGTGACCTCGACCTGCTCGCGGAGGACGATCTCGTGCTCCAGCCCGGCGATCGCGTACTCGCGGTGGTGCCCGCGGGCGGGATGTCCGAGGCGATCCGGTTCTTCGGGGACTCGGAGCGGAATGTTTCCGAGATCGACGCGCTCTCCATGGGCCTCGGGCTCACGTTCGGCCTGCTGGCCGGGATGGTCTCGATCCCTCTGCCCGGTGGCGCCGAGTTCTCGCTCGGCCCAGCGGCGGGGCCCCTGGTGGTGGGCATGGTGCTCGGGGCCCTGCACCGCAACGGCCCGCTCACGTGGGACCTGCCGCAGGGCGCCAACCTCACCATCCGGCAGATCGGGCTGCTGCTCTTCCTTGCCACCGTGGGGCTGGCAAACGGGCAGGCCTTCGCCTCGCAGGCGTTCACGGCCACGGGTGCGGCGGTGGGAGCCCACGCGGCTGTGGTGGTGGCTGTCTCGGCGGTGGCGTTCTTCCTGGGAGCGCGCCTCCTCGGCCTTTCGGCGCAGCGCACCGCGGGCGCCTTCGCGGGGCTCGTGGGCCAGCCCGCAATCCTCGACTACGCACTGACCCGCAGCTCCGACGAGCGGATCGAGGCCGGGTACGCAGCACTCTTCGCGCTTGGGATCATCGTGAAGATCGTGCTCGTCCAGGTAATCGTTGCGCTGTAGAGCTCTGGCCGATTCGCGCCCGCTCGAGAGCGTGTCCGGAAAGTGGCTGTAGTCAGTCGTTTTACGGACACGATCTGGCGCGAGCGGGATCTCCGGGGCACGCCAGTGAGCCGAGGCAGGTCGGCGAGACCTAATACCCTCGGGGGTATTCTGGGACTATGGTGGGCGGCGTTGGCAACCGATGAGGGAGTGGACACAATGCGACGCGTCGTGTGGATGGTAGCGGCACTGGCAGGAGCGCTCGCGCTCGCAGCATGCGGAGGTGGGGCTGGCGCAGCCGACGGCGCCACGGGAGCCACAGAGGGCGACGGCGGAACCGCCAAACCACTGACCATCACCGACCCCTGGATCAAGGCCGCCGAGGAGGGCGCCCACATGACGGGCGCGTTCGGGAGGCTCACGAACCTGACCACCGAAGACATTCACGTCATCGGCGCCACCGCGAGCATCACCGAGCGCACCGAACTTCACGAGATGGTCTCCAATGGCGCCGGCACCCCTGTGATGACCGAGGCAGAGGACGGCTTCGTGATCCCGGCTGGCGGCGAGTTCGTGCTCGAGCCCGGCGGCAACCACCTCATGCTCATGGAACTGGACGCCGTTATCGAACCAGGTGAGTTCGTGGAGTTCACCCTCGAGTTCGACGGCGGGGGGAGCCTCACGTTCGAGGCTGAGGCCCGCACGTACGCGGGCGCCAACGAGGACTACGAGGGCGACGACGGGTCGGGCGAGCACTGACGTGACACAGGGGAACACGCCTGGCTCGGCGCCGCCTGTGGGCGGCCGCGGCCCGGGTGGGGTGGAAGCTATGCCCGTTGACGCCGTGGAGTCAGTCCCATCCGGCGGCCCGGGCGGGTTCGAAGCTGTGCCCGCCGACGTCGTGGAGTCAGTCCCATCCGGCGGCCCGGGTGCGAATGCGGCGGCTCAGGCGAGCCGCGGCACTGCGGCGCCCGCGCCCGCCCCTAACCCCGCCCGCACCCCGTCGCGGCGCGCTGTGCTGCTGGGCGGCGGGGGCTTCGCCGTCGGGGCAGCTTTCGGAACAGCCCTCGGCACCCCGGGGACGCTACTGCTGGGAGGTGACCAGTCGTCGCCGACGGCGGGGCCCGCCTTCGTGGGCGACCGCACCGAGCCGTGGTGGGGGGAGCACCAGCCGGGAGTGACCACGCTGCCGCAGGGTTTCCTGGCGTTGACTGCGTTCGACCTCGAGCCGGGCGTGGACCGCGAGCGGCTCGGGCGGCTGATGCGGATCTGGACGGACGATATTGCGCGGCTCGCGGAGGGGCGGCCCTCGCTCACTGATACGGAGCCGGAGCTGGCGGCAAACCCGGCGCGGCTCACATTCACGGTGGGATTCGGGCCCGGCATGTTTGCGAAGGCCGGCATGGAGGCGGAGCGGCCGGCGTGGCTTGCCCAACTACCGCCATATCCGCAGATCGATCAGCTTGAGGACGCCTGGAACGAGGGGGACCTCGTGATGCAGGTGTGCGGCGAGGACCCGAACGTGGTGACGCACGCCGCGCGGCAG
>JAAZBW010000143.1 GCA_012513625.1 Actinomycetales bacterium
GGCCGCGTGAGGGAAGTGGGCCGCGTGAGGGAAGTGGGCCGCGTGAGGGATGTGGGCCGCCGGACCGGGACGCGGAGCGCGCGACTGCTCGCGGGAACCGCAATCGCAGCACTCGCACTCGCGGCGTGCTCGGGAGGAACTACCGAGCGTTCCACCGCCCAGAACGTGCTCGAACTCGCCGGCCCTCCGGGCGAGACCATTCGCCTCACCGCCGCGGATTTCGTGGGCACGGACCTGTGCCCGGAGCCCCTCGCCTGTACGTTCACCTCCGCCACCTGGGCCGACGGCGCCGCTCCCGTTCCGTCTGGTGACTCACCTGCCGTTGCGCGTGGGTCCGTTCCCGGCGACGGGGCCCGGGCGGGTGAGGGCGGCGCCCAGCCCGTCACCGTGTCCGTCCCTCCCCAGTCCACTGCGGAGGGTGACCTGGCGGGGGAGGGGGCGTCGTCGTCGGGGACGGTGGTGGCGGTGGTGCAGGTGTTCGGCGAGCTGCCTGGGTATGTGACGGCCGGCAGGCCGCTCGAGGGCGGTGCGGGGTGGCGGACGGACATCCTGACGAACCCCCACTACTGCGTGAGTGGGCCCGGCCCCACGCGCGTGGCCTGCATGGTGGAGGGCGTGACCCCCACCGGCGGCTCCACGCTTGAATGGCGGATCTTCGCCGCGGACACGGGCGAGGTGCTCTACGAGACGGACGCGCGCGTGGCCGAGGCGCCGCCTGTGGTCACCCAGGTGGAGGACGCGATCTACGCGGTGTGGCCGCGGTACGTGGCCGGTTCGGACTTCCTCGGCACGGTGGAGGCGTTCGGGCCGGACGGCGTGGAGTGGAGCACGGAACTGGAGTTCGCGCTCACGGACACTTCCCGCACACCGCTCTACGTGCTGCATGAGGGCGATCGGCTCGTCCTCGCGGAGGCCGTGCAGGACGGCCGGCGGGTGACGCTGGACCCGCAGACCGGAGCCGTGGTGGAGGGCCGGGAGGGCATGGCGCTCGCCGAGTTTTCTGGGCGGGCGCTCGGGAGCGACGGCGGACGCCTCCTCGTGGGCGACCTGGAGTTGGCGGTGGATGGGCTCGAAAACCCCGCGTTCACGCTGCCGTACGCGTGGACCGAGGGACCCGCAGTGCCGGTGCTTGTGCGGCACTCGGGCGGTCTCGCGGCCTTCTCCTCGGACAGCGGTGAGGTGGCGTGGGAGCTGGAGGGCCAGCTGGACCCGCTCGCCTCCTGCGGGGAGACCCTGGTGCTGCGTTCCCTCACCGCGGAGGATGCCGGCCGGGTGCTGGCGGTGGACGCGGGCACAGGGGAGCAGCTGTGGTCCGTGGCCGGCATGGTCTCCTCGGTGGTGACGGCGTGGTGCGCGGGCGAGGACGTGGTGGTCCAGGACCAGCTCACCCTGATGGCCCGTTCCCTCGACGACGGGGCGGAGGCCTGGACCTACGAGGCCGATCCGGGCACGGGCGAGGCGGAGGTCATGACGCTTCCCATGCGGCCCACCTTCGGGTCCGCGACGGAGGTGGCGTGGTGGATCGTGACCGGTGACGGCTCGCAGGGTGCGGTGGTGGTGGTTCGGTAGGGACCGCGGCCCGTCCGGATGCGGCGGGTTCTGCACAGGAGCCGATAGTGGGGCGGGGTCCACAGGATGAGGCCCTGCGGTGTTCGAACCCGGGGCGCGTGGCTAGCGTGGGCGCATGGATGAGGGACGGCCCGCGTGGGTGAGAAGCGATCTGGAACGTGAGTACTACGACTCCGAGTGGGGCATGCCCGTGGTGGACGAGGCGGGCGTGTACGAGCGCATCGTGCTCGAGGGCTTCCAGGCGGGGCTCTCCTGGGTGACGGTGCTGAAGAAGCGGGAGGCGTTTCGCGCAGCGTTCGCGGGCTTCGATCCGGACGCCGTGGCGGCGTTCGGGGAGGAGGAGGTGGAGCTCCTGCTCGGGGACGAGCGGCTGCTCCGCAACCGGGCCAAGATCGAGGCGGCGATCCAGAACGCGCGGGCCACCGTGGTGCTCCGCGAGGCGGACGGCCTGCCGGAGGGGCCGGTGGGCGCCGAGCCGGGGCTGGCGCGGCTGGTGTGGAGCTTCCGGCCGGAGGAGGAGCCGCCCGCCCCGAGCCTGCACGAGGGGGCGGGGTCCATGATCCCGGAATCCGTGGCGCTCGCGAAGGAGCTGAAGCGGCGCGGGTTCACGTTTGTGGGGCCGGTGACCATGTACGCCCTCATGCAGGCGATCGGGATCGTGAACGACCACCCGGAGGAGAGTCCGCGCCGCGCCGCCTGCGCGGCGGCGGTGCGGAAGGCGCTCGCAGATTAGGACCCTGCTACGGCCCGCGGGATTCTGTGAGATAGGTGAGGACCGCCCGGACGCGGCGATTGTCCTCACCCGGCGGCAGGTCCAGCTTGGTGAACACGTTCGCCACGTGCTTCGAGATGGCCCCGGCAGACAGGAACAGCTTCTCCGAGATCTGCTGGTTGGAGAGTCCCTCCGCCATGAGCTGCACCACCTCGAGCTCACGGGGCGTGAGCCCATCGAGCGCGGTGGTCCGCCCCTGGATCAGGGTGCTTGCCACCTCCGGGTCAATCACCACACCGCCCGCGGCCACGATTCCGAGCGAGCGGAGGAAGTCCGCCACCCGCGAGACCCGGTCCTTCAGTAGGTAGCCGAGCCCGCCCGCCGCGCCCGGTTGAGCCGCCCCGGGCGCGCGCCCGAACAGTTCCGTGGCGTAGGCCGGCGCCACATACTGCGAGATCACGAGGATCCCGATCTCCGGATGCCGGGACCGGATCGAGACGGCCGCCTTCAGCCCGTCATCAGTCATGCTGGGCGGCATCCGCACATCGGTCAGCACCACGTCCGGCGCGTTTCCCGCCGCGGCCGCCGCGTCCACCACCGCCTCCAGCTCCGGCGCGCTCGCGGCCTGCCCGATCACGGCATACCCCTGCCGCTCGAGCAGTCCCACGAGGCCCTCGCGGAGCAGGGCGGAATCATCGGCAACCACGAGTTTCATCGGTCATCCTCCGGGCTGGGGGTGGGTGGGGGGTTCGGCGACGGCGTGCCCGGTCCGTACCCTGCAGCGGCACCGGACCACGGGCGGGGGGTGGGAGACGTCGCCCAGCCGACCCCCGTCGTCGGGCCTGCGTCCGGGGCCGGAACGGAACCGGGCACCACGACGCCCGGCTCGCCCGCCTGCAAGAGGAGCGGGATCCGGGCGCGCACCGTGGTGGGGCCGCCCGGGGGGCTCGAGAGGTCGAGGGAGCCGCCGAATGCGGCAAGCCGCTCTCTCATCCCCGAGAGCCCGCCGCCGGAACGGATCGCGGCGCCGCCGGGGCCATCGTCCACCACGGCCACGTGCAGGGACTGGTCTGCCGCGAGCAAGACGGTGGTGATCGCGCGGGGGGCGTACTTGGCGGCGTTGGTGAGCGCCTCGGAGGTGAAGAAGTAAGCGGCGGCGGCGACGCCCTCCGGCATCTCGGGGAGCGGGTTCGGGCAGCGCACGGTGATGGCACCGCCCACGCGGGTGGCCATGTCCCGAACGGCGGCCTCGAGGCCCAGATCGGAGAGGACCTTGGGGTGAATGCCGGAGACGGTGAGGCGGAGCGCGCGGAGGGCCTCGTCCATATCGTCCTGCGCGGCGGCGAGGAGGGATGAGGCGGACGTGAGGGTACCTCCGGACTCCGGGGGGAACGCGGTGCGGGCGGAGTCCACGAGGAGCGCCGCCTCGCCCACCTTCATGCTGGAGGCCACAAGGTACTGCTGGGCGCCATCGTGGAGATCCCGCTCGATGCGGCGTCGCTCGATCTCGAACGCACCCACGATCTCCCGCCGGGAGCTCGTGAGGTTGCGGACCGTGCCCTGGAAATCGCGCGGCTCCACGGGCTGGCTCTCGAACTTCCCCCGCTCGAGGCGGGCAAGTACCGCGAACGTGGCCACCACCACGGACCCGCACGCGAGGAAGGTGACCGTGGCCGCCTGGGTGCTCTCCCAGCGGAACCCGATAAGGGTGGCCACCACCACGAAGGCGAGTACGCCCGCCACTCCCGTCAGGAGTTGGGCGAGGTACAAGCCGCGCTGGCGAGGGGTGGCCCCGGTGCGGGTGATCGGCCGATCGCGCAGGTCCATGCGGCCACTGTAGGGTGCGGCGCGTGCCCCGGCTGCCGTCGAACACCGGAATCGGCCAAAGGGTGGAGCCAGCTCCACCCATGCTCGGAGGCTGGGACCAGCGCCGGAGTACGCGCGGAACGCTGGAATGGAGGCATGACAACGATGCACGAATCCCCGACGCCCTTCCCCGGCGGTCCCACCACCTCCTCCCAGCAGGGGAGCCCCGGCTACGGCGCCCCGCAGGGCGGCCCCGGCTGGCAGCAGGCCACTATGCCCCCTTCCTCCAACGGCGGCCACCTTCTCGCGCGCCACATCTCGAAGAGCTACGGCGCGGTTCGCGCGCTGCAGGACGTGACCGTGGAGATCCCGCCCGGTCAGTCGGTGGCGATCATGGGGCCCTCCGGCTCCGGCAAGACCACCCTGCTCCACTGCCTCGCCGGCATCCTCGTGCCCGAGTTCGGAACGGTGGAGCTCGGCGGTGTGGTGCACTCCGCGCTCTCGGACCGGGAGCGCTCCAAGCTTCGCGCGCGGCGCTTCGGATTCGTGTTCCAGGACGGTCAACTGCTTCCCGAGCTCTCCTCCCGCGAGAACGTGGCGCTGCCGCTCCTGATCGGGGGAACGCCCCGCAAGTCTGCGCTGCGTGAGGCGGACATGTGGCTTGCGCGCCTCGGCCTCACCGGCATGGAGTCCCGCCGCCCCGGCGAACTCTCCGGAGGCCAGGCGCAGCGCGTGGCGATCGCGCGTGCGCTCGTGCACCGCCCGGACGTGGTGTTCGCGGACGAGCCCACCGGCGCGCTTGACCAGGCCACCGGCCACGAGGTGATGCAACTACTCACCACCACCACGCAGATGGCCGGCTCCACGCTCGTGCTCGTCTCGCACGATCCCCAGGTGGCCGCCTGGTGCCAACGCCTCCTCGAGATCCGGGACGCCGCCATCCACGATGACCGCATGATCTCTGGCGGTGCCCTGTGAACACGGCCGTCTCGCTCGCACCCCGCCTCGCCCTCACCCGCCTGAAGTCCCGGGACGGTGGCGCCATCCTCGATGCGCTCGCCGTGCTCGCCTTCACCGTCTCCACCTGGCTGGCCCTCACGGTGGCCGGGGGCACCGTGATGTTCGTGAACCGCTCCCTCGCCTCCGGCGGGCTCACCGACAATTCCGAACCGATGCAGTACGTGGCGAACAGCGAGATGTTCTTCGCCTTCATCGCCTGCGGCCTCCTCGTGATCCCGGTCCTGGGGCTCGGTGCCGCGGCCGCCCGGCTGGGCGCACGGGGCCGCTCCCGCCGCCTCGCCTCACTCCGCCTCCTCGGCATGACGGGCGCGGACGTGGTCTCCATGAGCCTCGTGGAGACACTGGTCCAGGCGGCGGTCGGGATCGTGTTCGGCTCCGTGGTCTACCTCCTCTCGCTGCCGGTGTGGCAGGTGGTGAGCTTCCAGGCCCAGCAGATCGCCGCCGGCGAGATGCTGGTGCCCTGGTGGGTCGGCCTCGCCGTGGGCGCCACCGTGCTGGTGCTCGCGGGACTCTCCACGGTGATCGGCCTGCGGCAGGTGCGGATCTCTCCGCTCGGCGTCTCGCGCAGCCAGACTCCGCGCGCGCTGAGTGCATGGCGGATCGTGGTGCTCGGCGTGGGCCTCATCGTGTTCATCATGGTGGTGCAGGGAATGGAACTCGGGGGCGGGGAGATCGCCGCCTTCCTGCTCATCGCCGGCATGATCGTGGTGGTGGTGGGTGGCATCAACCTGATGGGACCGTTCGTCCTCCAGATGGTGGCGCTGCCGTTCACCCGCACGCGGCGGGTGGCCCAGCTCGTGGCGATGCGCCGGATCTCCGACGATCCCCGGGCCGCGTGGCGCAACGTCTCCGCGGTAGCGCTCATCACCATGATCGCCGCCTTCTTTGCAGTCTCTCCCACCGGCTTCACCGGCGACACCCCGAGTGCGGCAGACCCCTGGGGTTTCGCCACCTACACGCTCGGCATGGACACCAAGACGGGCGTCTTCATCACGCTGATCATCGGGCTCGTGCTCGTGGCGGTGCAGGTGCTCATGACCCAGGCGTCCGGTGTGTTCGATCGCGCCTCCGAGTCCGTGGCGATGGACAGGATGGGCGTGCCACGCTCGGTCTTCTCCGCCTCTCGTCGCTCGCAGGTGCTGGTGCCGCTCGTGGTCACCCTCCTGATCGCCGCCACGGTGGGCTTCCTGCTCGCCTCACCCTTCCTCCTCAACGAGAGCCTCAGCCGCGCCGGACTCGCGGTGGCGGCGGAGGGCCTCTGGCAGCTCGGCCTCGTGGCCGTGATTGGCGTGGTGTTCACCCTGCTGGCCGCTGAGGCGTGCCGCCCGCTCCAGGCCAGGGTGCTGGGCGAGCAACGCCGCCGGAACGACTGAGGGGTTTCCGCAGGCGAGGGTGGGGTGGGCCGGAGGGGCCTGCCCCACCCTGATGCGTCCTCGACGACGGCGTGCCCTCCCCGCGTGGACCGGTCACCCGGGCGGGCGGCTACTTCTTCCCGCGCCGCTCCTTCACCCGCCCCCAGTACTCCCGAATGGTGGTCTCCGCCTCGTGCGGTGTTCCCGGGAGCGCTGAGGTCGGCCAGGTGAGGTCCCAGCCACCGGAGAAGTCGCGGCTCTTCAGGTCGATCGGGCGGCCGCCGAGTGAGTTCTCGAACTGTTTCCGGTTCTTCAGCCGGATCCCGAGGCCCTTGCCGTAGCCGAGGGCTCCCCGCACGTAGGCCTCCCCGAGGTCGTCGAGGTTGCCCCACGGCACCACCCCGCCGTCGGCAAGTTCGATCCCGGTCTCGGTGAGGGTCATGGGTGCACGCCCCTTGAGGTTCCGGCGCACCGTCATCGCGGCGACGATCAGCACCAGCGCGGCGCCAAGGTACGCCACCTCGCTGACGCTGCGGTCGTTGATTCCGATCACCACGGCGGCGCCGGCGATGGCTACGGGAATCCAGACCATGCGGAACGCCCCCAGGGCGGAGAGGCGGAGTTCGAGTGGTGGCACGGATCCATTCTCTCAGGCACCGGTCCGCGGGCGCACCGGGTGTGTGGCGAGGTCCGACGCCGCAGCGTGCCTGCGGTGCCGGGTGTGCGGCGAGGTCCGACGCCGCGTGCCTGCCGGGCGGGCCCGCGACCCGCGCGAGACGCACCCCCGAGGAGGCGAGGATCAGGCGGGCGCGTCGGCCTCGGCAGTGATCGTTGCCTGCCCCAGCGCCCACCGGACCGCCGCCGTCGAGAACTGGCCGAGAGGACGGCGCAGGACGGCGTCACCAAGACGGGCCGTGGGGAGGCCCAGCAGGCGGCGCGCGGTGGCGGGCAGGATCGCCACCGCGCCCGCCGCGAGCATCCGATACGCCGGCTGCAGCGCGGGCGGTAGCGGTGGCTCCTCGATCAGCAGTTGGATCACGTCGGAGGTGGCCTCGCTGTATTCGAGTTCCCCTCCGTAGGAGGAGAGGACCAGCTGGAGCTCCCGGTAGGTGGTGGGCGGGGACTCCACGCCGAGGATGCGGGCGGTGAGGGCGGCCTGCTCCACATAGGTGTCCGACTCGGCGGGGGTGAGCGGGGTGGCGCCATAGACCTGGTGGGCGGCGAGGAACGAATCAATCTCTGCGGCGTGGACCCAGCCGAGCAGGTGCGGGTCCGAGGCGGCGTACGCGCGGCCATCCGGGAGGTGGCCGCGGATCCGCTGGTGGATCGAGCGGACTCGGGAGATCATCGCCTCGGCATCCAGGATCGTGGCGAAGGTGCTGGTGGCCACATAGTCGCTGGTGCGTTGGAGACGGCCCCACGGATCGTCCCGGTAGCCGGAATGTCCAGCCACCCCGGCCATCGCGAGCGGATGCAGGGACTGGAGGAGGAGCGCGCGGATACCGCCCACGTACATGGAGGCGTGCCCGTTCACGCGGGCAATGGGGTCCTCGTTCGTGAACCAGCGCTCCCCGGGGCGGTCCCAGATCCTCGCCGCCCGCTCGCCCGCGTCCGGCCCGGCCACGCGGGAGCGTATTTCCTGTGCGAGCGCCTTCCGTGGGGCAAAGCTGGGGGTGGAGCGGTGTGAGGATGCCGTGGCCATGCCCCCAGTATTACTCGCCGCGGCGCGCTGTCCGGTCCGGGCCACACGGCCGAGGAAAATTGGCCGGGCACTCGGGGCTGGCGGGGCGGGGCGCGGCAGATCAGTGGGCGGCCAGGCGGGCGTTCGTGAGCTCGGGCCCGTAATGCTGGCGAACCGCCACCTTCCGCTCCAGGTCCTCGATCACCGCGGGGGTGAAGTTCACGCCGTAGAGGTTCTCGCAGGAGCCGAAGCCGCCGGGGGAGAACACGTTGACCTCCATGAGCTTGTCCCCCACGATGTCGAGGCCCACGAGGAACATGCCGTCCTCCTGCAGTTTGGGACGCACGGTCTCCACCATCTCGAGGATCGCGGGGCTGATCTGGACCTTGTGCGCCGTTCCGCCGGCGGACATGTTGGAACGGGGATCGGACGAGCTGGACTTCCGGCGGAACGCCGCGTACGCACCGTCCACCTGGAGGGGTCGGCCGTTCATCACGAACATGCGGATGTCCCCATCCTTGGCGTCCTCGAGGTACTCCTGCGCCACCACGTAGCCATCGCGGGCGATGGCCTCCACGATCTGGGAGAGGTTCGGCGCCTCGTCCGTGTTCACCATGAACACGCCGGAGCCCCCCGATCCCTGGAGCGGCTTCAGGACCGCCCTGCCCCCGGACTCCTCCACGAACTCGCGGATCCGCGACTCGTCCCGCGAGATGAGGGTGCGAGGCCGCACCACCTCGGGGAAATGCTGGAAGTACGCCTTCGAGATGGCGCTCGCCAGGCGCACAGGATCGTTCACCACGAGCACCCCGGAGGTTGCCATCATGTGCCCGAACGCCACTCCGGCCGTGTTGGCCCAGGGATACTCTGCGGAATCTGCGGGGTCGGCACGCATGAGCACCACGTCAAACTCAGAGAGGGTGACCACCGTGGTCTCGGACGCCTGCACGTCCTCCAGATAGCGGGTGAGCGAACGGTAGGACCGTGCGGGGTCCGCTCGGCGGGCGCGCGCGTGCAGCGAACCCCCGGGCTCGTACCCGAAGTCACCAAGGCCCATCAGCCACACCTCGTGGTCCCGCTGGGAGGCGGCGAGGGCGAGCCGGATGGTGGTGTACGTGTCCTTCTCGGTCGACACATCGTTGACCACGAAGCCGATCTTCATGCGGGAATCCTTCCAGGGAGGGGCAGCGAGGGGGCGTTGGGAGGGCGGGAGGCGGAGCAGGGGGCAGGGTGCACAGAAGTGGCGGGGTGCAGGCGAGGGAGGGGCGTCAGGATTCCACCAACTGCAGCAGGTCATCGGTGGTCACGGCGTGCGCAATCCGGGAGGCGGCCTGTGGATCTGACAGCCACCGCGGCAGGATTCGCGCCGGCCGCAGGAGGCGCCTCTTCGTCAGGTCCGCCACGAGCGGCAGGTCCTCCACGGAAAACTTGCCAAGGAAGAAGAGGTCCAGCACCCCACCCTTCGCCACATGGTCGAAGAGGTTCAGCAGACCGCGCAGGTAGGAGGCGTCCTTCGTGAAGCCGCCCGCCCGGAACACCCGCATGGTGGTGGTGTACGCGCCCCCCGCGGGCATCCCGTTCTCGCACATCAGGCGGTACACCTCCACGAAGCCCGCCCCGTGGATGAGTGCATCCACCGCCAGTACCCGCGCGGCGAGCTGCCGGAGCCGGGCCGCCGTGAAGCCGCCCGAGCCGATCTCCGCGAGCACGGCGAGGCCCTCCTGCGTCTCGTCGTACCGGGCGAGGCCGCTCCCAAGCATCCGCAGCGGCTGCGAGCTCCCGTTCACCTGTGTCACCAGGTGGGTACCCACCTCGTGCTGCAGCAGCGCGTGCACACGCGAGCGGGCGATCGCCGCCCCGCCGGAGATGATCAGGGTGTCGCCGTCCACGAGGACCCCCGTGACGTCGTCGCGAATCTCCGCGTGGATGCCCACGTCCGGATCCAGCCCCCGGTAGTAGTCGATCTCCGCGGTGGCGTGCTCGAGGAACTCCCGCGCGTCAACCCGCTCCGCGTCCAGCTGCCCGCTCGGGAGCCGCTCCAGCAGGTCCCGCGCCACGGCGCGCAGCCGCGGGAACACTCCGCCGTACTGCTCGATCGAGAGGGGGAGGAAGTCCGGCGTGTCCCGCGCGCGGAGCATCTCGAGCCGCAGTTCCATCTCGCGGAGCCGCTCCCGCAGCAGCGTCCCCACGGTGGCGTCCTCCACGTTTTCGAGGGGAACCGCCGCCAGTTGCGCCTCAAGCACATCCGGGTGGACGGCGAGCTTCCGGTATTCGAAGGCCGGATCCTTCTCTGGGTTCCCGAGGAACGTGGTGCGCACCTGGTCCGCGTTCACGGGCGTCACCTCGAGGAGGAAGCGCACCTGCGCGGCGAGGCTCGCCATCAGGTGGTCCGCGGCAAGGTCCCCGGCAGAGAGCGTGCCAATATCGAGCGCCTCTCCCTCCGGGGAGCCGTCCCGCTCGGCCGCCCGCCGCGCCGCCGCCTCCATTACCGCCACGCCGATCTCGCTCCCCGGCGGCAGGCTCGACGACGACGTCCAGCCACCCTCCGCCGTCGTCTCGCCCCGGCTGTGGGTAGGTTCCGTTGACGACGTGAGCCCGCTCTCCGTCGTCGTCTCGCC
>JAAZBW010000144.1 GCA_012513625.1 Actinomycetales bacterium
ATCCATGAGGTGGCGCAGGTGGTGGCCGCCGCCAGCATCACCGGCGGAGCCGCCGTGAGTGTGGCCACCACGATCAAGCTCGCGCGCGTGCTGCTGCTGGGAGTTGCCTTCTGGGCGAGCGTGCGGTTGGACCAGAGGCTCGAGCGCGATCCGCTCTCCAGCGCCACCAGGGCCCGGAAGGTCTCGCTCATTCCGTGGTTTGTGGTGGTGTTCCTGATCGCGGTGGCAGTTCGCTCCTCGGGCATCGTGCCACCGGAGGCCCTCACCGGAATCGACGCGGCGGCCACCACTCTCCTTGCCGCCGGCATGTTCGGCCTCGGACTCGGAATCAACGTGCGGCAGCTCTTCCCCCTGCCCATGGCCGTGCTCGGCGTGGCGACCGTCTCCACCCTCATCGGAGTCACCGTGCCCTTTGGGCTGATCCTCCTGCTGTACTAGCCCGCCTCTCGCCCCGAACATCGACCGCAGGAACAACGCGGCCCGCGACACTTTCGTCTCCGCGATCAACGGCACCCACTGACTCGTGCCCGGTGTGGAGGGCCGGATTCCTGCCCGATGTGCCGGGGCGGGACTCGTGCCCGATGTGCCGGGGCGGGACTCGTGCCCGATGCGGCGGGGCCGGCGCCGCGTCACGGGCTCTCGCCGGACGGTGCGCCTGCCACGAAAACCCAGCCCCGCGTCGTCGTCGATCGCGGCCGCAGGCGGACCCCAACCCCTCCGAATGCGGAACCACACCCCACCCGGTACCGTTACCTAGTACTCACGGTATCGGTAACGCAAGGAGGCGTTTCCCATGACTGCAGTCGACGATCACACGGCAAGCCCCACCCAGGTCCTTCCCCCCGAGGACAACCAGCCCGTCACCGAGAAGGTGGCGCGCAAGGTGGCTGAGGAGGCGCGCGAGACCGGCTGGACCAAGCCGTCGTTCGCCAAGGAGCTCTACCTTGGTCGATTCCGGCCTGACCTGATCACGCCGTTCCCACGCACGGACCCGAATGTGGCCGAACGCGGTGACGCGTACCTCGCCCGGCTGCGGGAGGTGCTCACAAGCGTGGACGGCGGCCAGATCGAGCGGGAGGCCCAGATCCCGGACGAGGTGATCCAGCGGCTCACCGAGATCGGCACGTTCGGCATCAAGATCCCGCAGGAGTACGGCGGCCTCGAACTCGGCAATGTCTACTACAACCGGTCGCTGTTGCTGATCGGCTCGGTCAACCCCGCGCTCGGTGCGCTCGTCTCGGCCCACCAGTCCATCGGGGTGCCGGAGCCGGTCAAACGGTTTGGTACGGACGAGCAGAAGGCCGAGTACCTGCCCCGCTGCGCGGCAGGAGCCATTTCGGCGTTCCTGCTCACCGAGCCGGATGTGGGCTCGGACCCGGCCCGGCTCCACACCACGGCCACACCCACCGGAGACGGCCACTACCTCCTCGACGGCGTGAAGCTGTGGGGCACGAACGCCGTGATCGCGGAGCTGCTCGTGGTGATGGCGCGCGTGCCCAGGACGGAGGAGAGCCGCGGCGGCATCACCGCGTTCGTGGTGGAGGCGGACTCCCCCGGCATCACCCAGGAGCGCCGCAACGCCTTCCAGGGGCTGCGCGTCATCGAGAACGCGGTCACCCGCTTCCACGAGGTGCGAGTGCCCGCGGCCAACGTGATCGGCCGGGAGGGGCAGGGGCTCAAAATCGCACTCACCACGCTCAACTCCGGCCGGCTCTCCATCCCCGCGCTCGGGGTGGCGGCCTCCAAGTGGGCGCTCAAGATCGGGCGCGAGTGGTCCGCCGAGCGCGATCAGTGGGGCCGTCCGGTGGGCCAGCACGCCGCGGTGGCGTACAAGCTGGCCTTCCTCGCGGCCTCCACGTACGCGCAGGAGTCCATGCTGGAGCTCGCTGCCCAGATGGCCGATGCAGATGAGACCGATATCCGCATCGAGGCGGCGATCGCCAAGCTCTACGGCTCCGAGCAGGCCTGGAAGGTAATCGACGAACTCGTCCAGATCCGGGGCGGACGCGGCTACGAGACCGCGGA
>JAAZBW010000145.1 GCA_012513625.1 Actinomycetales bacterium
GGGCGATCTCCGCCTCGTCACCCTCGACCGCGCCCGTGAGGTCCTTGGCCATCGCCTTGCCCAGCTCGACGCCCCACTGGTCGTAGGAGTCGATGCCCCAGACGGCGCCCTGCACGAACGTGATGTGCTCGTAGAGGGCGATCAACTGGCCGAGCACGGACGGCGTCAGGGACGGCGCCATGAGCGAGGTGGTGGGGCGGTTGCCGGGGAAGGTCTTGGCGGCCACGAGGCTCTCCTCCACGCCCTCGGCGCGGACCTCCTCGGCGGTCTTGCCGAATGCGAGGGCCGCGGTCTGGGCGAAGAAGTTGCCGAGGAAGAGTTCGTGCACATCGGCCTCGCCGTCCTTCTGCGGGCGGGCCGGGGTGGCGAACGCGATGAAGTCCGAGGGCACGAGGCGCGTGCCCTGGTGGATCAGCTGGTAGAAGGCGTGCTGGCCGTTGGTGCCGGGCTCACCCCAGAACACCTCGCCCGTCTCGGTGGTGACGGGCGTGCCGTCCCAGCGCACGGACTTGCCGTTGGACTCCATGGTGAGCTGCTGCAGGTAGGCCGGGAAGCGGTGCAGGTACTGGCAGTACGGCAGCACGGCGTGGGTATCGGCGCCGAGGAAGTTCACGTACCAGACGTTGAGCAGGCCCATGAGGAGGGGCACGTTCTGCGCGGGGGCGGTCTCGCGGAAGTGGGTGTCCACGGCGTGGAAGCCAGCGAGGAGGTCCTCGAAGGCCTCCGGGCCGATCGCCACGGCGAGCGCGGTCCCCACGGCGGACTCCACGGAGTAGCGGCCACCCACCCAGTCCCAGAAGCCGAAGGCGTTGGCGGGATCGATGCCGAAGTCCGCCACCCTGTCCAGCGCCGTGGAGACGGCCACGAAGTGCTTGGACACGGCGTCCGACCGTGCCTCCTCCGAGTCCTCGATGCCGCCGGAGGCCACGAGGCCGTCGAGCAGCCAGGAGCGCACGAGGCGCGCGTTCGTGAGGGTCTCGAGCGTGGTGAACGTCTTGGAGGCGACGATCACGAGGGTGGTCTCCGGATCGAGCCCCACGGTCTTCTCATAGGAGTCCGAGGGATCGATGTTGGAGATGAAGCGGCACTCGAGGCCGTCCTTCACGTACGGCATGAGCGCCTCGTAGGCCATCACCGGGCCGAGGTCCGAGCCGCCGATTCCCACGTTCACCACCGTGGTGATGGGCTTGCCGGTCACGCCCTTCCAGTCACCCGAGCGCACCCGCTCCGCGAACGCGTAGACGCGCTCGATGACCTCGCGGACGTCCTTCGTGATGTCCTGGCCGTCCACCACCAACTCGGTGCCGGCGGGGTTGCGGAGCGCGGTGTGGAGGACGGCGCGGTCCTCCGTGTTGTTGATGTGCACGCCCGTGAACATCGCCTCGGTGCGTCCCGCCACGTCCACCTCGTCTGCGAGCTGGGTGAGGGCCTCGAGAACCTCGTCCGTGACCAGGTTCTTCGAGAGGTCCACGTGCAGGTCCGCCATCTGGCGGGTCAGGCGCTGGGCGCGGTCCGGCTCGGCCGCGAACCAGGCCCGCAGGTCCGGATTCAGGTTCTCGGAGAGTTCCGTCAGGCGGGCCCAGGCTGCGGTTCCCGTGGGATCGATGGGGGCGGGGATGGTCATGGGAGCACTCCTCCGGGTTCGTCATTTCGCGCCCGCTCTTGGCTGCGGGCTCACCGATTCCAAGACTAGCCACGGCGTTTGCGCCGCCGGGCCGGAACGGGGGGCCGTTGCCGCCTGGCCGCGTGGGGCCCGATCGGCGACGGCGGCGCGCGGGCTGCCCCGGCAACGCCCCCTGGGCGGGCGGGCCCTGCCGGCGACGGCGGGGCTCACGTCGCGCAGGAGGGCTGCGGCGGCGGGGGGCGCGCGCGTCGTAGGGTTTCCCCGTGGACAACGCAACCGTCTGGGTGATCGCAGGCCTCGCCGTCGTCCTCGGGGTGACCCTCCAGCGCCTCTCCGGCATGGGGACGGGCCTCGTGCTGGCGCCCACCCTCTCGGCCCTGTTCGGAGGGGCGGTGGGCGTGCTGATGTCCAACGTGGCGGCGATCGCCTCCGCCGGCCTCATCCTCTGGGCGGTGCGAGACCGGGTGGCGTGGCGGCGCGGCGCAACCCTGGTGGGGTTTGCCGTGCCGGGGGCGGTGCTCGGTGCGCTGTTCGTGCTGGTGGTCCCCGCGGCGTGGCTGACGATCATCGTGGGAGTGGTGGTGCTCGTGGCGCTCGGGAACTCCTACCTGCGGCCGCACCTGCGGGAGAGGCACGGGCTCGCGGTGACGGCGGTGGCGGGCGGCGTGGGCGGGCTCTTCAACACCACTGCGGGCGTGGCGGGGCCCGCCATGATGCTCTACGCCCGGACCACGCGGTGGGAGCAGCGAGAGTTCGCTGCCACGCTGCAACTGGTGTTCCTCGGGATGAACATCCTCTCCGTGATACTCAAGAACCTGATCGGCATCGGCGCGAGCGCGCTGCCGCCGCTCTGGGTGGCGCCCGGGATGCTGGTGCTCGTGGTGTGCGGCATCGGGATCGGCTCGCTCCTGGAGAAGAGGGTGTCCATTCCCGCGGCACGGCGCACGGCGGAGGTGCTCGCGCTCGTGGGCTCCGTGGTGGCGATCGCCCGGGGCGTCCTCGCGCTCACCTGACGGAGCGGAGGCGCCCCCCGCACGGAGAATCCGGGCAATCTCTCCGGCAATCTCCAGCGCGTCCGCTCACTGTTACCTAGGCTGATTGCACTCGACGGACAGGAAGAAGGACAACACATGTGGGCTCTGACCGGATTCGCCGATGAAGTAAGCCGTGACTTCGGCGAACAACTGGACCTCATGCAGAAGCTGGGGATCAAGCACATTGAGATGCGGAGCGCGTGGGGCACGAAGGTCCTCGACCTCACCCCGGACCAGCGCAAGCAGGCAAAGCAGATGCTGGACGATGCGGGAATCAAGCTCTCCGCCGTGGGTTCGGACCTGGGCAAGATCCAGATCGGTGACCCTTTCGAGGCGCACCTCGAGCGCACCAAGCACGGCATGGACGTGGCCCACGAGTTCGGCACCACCAACATGCGCACGTTCTCCTTCTTCATGCCGGAGGACGCCGAGGACTACTACGTGTACCGCGATGAGGTCATGGACCGGCTCGGCCAGATGGTGGCAGTGGCGCGGGACGCCGGCGTCATGCTGCTCCACGAGAACGAGAAGGACATTTACGGTGATATCCCCGAGCGCTGTGTGGAGCTCGTGAAGACCCTGGGCGATGACGCGCTCGGCCTCACGTTCGACCCGGCCAACTACGTCCAGTGCGGCGTGAAGCCCGCGGATGAGGCACTGCCCGTGGTCCGCGAGTGGACCCGCTACGTACACATCAAGGATTCCAGGGCCTCCGACTCCTCCGTGGTCCCCGCCGGCCACGGCGACGGCCAGGTGAGCGAGGTCCTGAAGGCCCTCCACGAGTCCGGCTATGAGGGCTTCCTCTCGATCGAGCCGCACCTCGGCGACTTCGACGCGTTCGGTGGCCTCTGCGGCCCGGACCTCTGTACCGATGCCTACAACGCGCTCGCCACGATCCTCCGGGACCTCAACATCGAGTGGCGGTAGCCGATGACTGACGACGGCGGCGCTTCCCCTGGCTCGCCGGGCGATCCGATCCGCGTGGCCGTGGTGGGCTGCGGCGATGTGGCCACCATCCACTTCGAGGCGATCGCATCGATCGAGGAGGCCGTGCTCGTGGCGGTCGGTGACACCGACCCGCGGGCCCTCGAGGTCTCCTCGCGAACCGCGGGCGTGCCCGGGTACACGGACATCGGTGAGCTGATCGGTGAGGTCCGCCCAGACGTGGTCCACGTGACCACGCCGCACCACGAGCATGTGGATCCATCGATCACGGCGCTCCGCGCCGGTGTGCACGTGCTACAGGAGAAGCCGATCGCGCACACGCTCGCCGAGGGCGAGCGGCTGGTGGCCGCGGCCGAGGAGGCGGCGGGAACTGGCACCAAGATTGGGATCTGCTTCCAGAACCGGTACAACATCTCTGCCCAGAAGGCGCGCGAGCTGCTCGACGCCGGCACGATCGGGGAGGTGCAGGGGGCATGGGCGTCCGTTGAGTGGTCGCGCACGGAGGGCTACTACCGGGCGAAGCCCTGGCGTGGCACATGGGCCGAATCCGGGGGCGGGCTCCTCATCAACCAGGCCATCCACACCCTCGACCTCGTGCAGTGGTTGATGGGTGACGTGGTGGACGTGGACGGGCACGCCTGCACCCGGCGCTACGGAAACGTGATCGAGGTGGAGGACACGGCAGACGCGCTCTTCACCCACGCGGGCGGCGTGCAGACCACCTTCTACGCCACCCTCACCTCGCCCTCGACCCATCCGGTGGAGATCGAGATCGTGGGCTCCAAGGGGCGGATCCAGATCCGCGACGGAGTCCGCCTCGAGCTCGTGGATGGGACCGTTGCGTCCTGGGCCGAGCGGAAGGTGCCATCCACGGGGCGCGCGTACTGGGGGGTCTCGCACGAGATCCTCATCCGCGACTTCTACGAGAAGCTCGCAGATCCCGAACCCTTCTGGATCTCCCCGGCGGAGGCCATGAAGTCCATGCACATGCTGAAGACGATCTACGACCAGTCCTTCGGCGACAACCACAGTTGAAACTGGAAAGGAACACCATCACATGACTGACAAGAAGGTACGTCTCGGCATCATCGGCCTCGGAGCCCAGGGAGGCTTCTATGCCAGGTTCATCCA
>JAAZBW010000146.1 GCA_012513625.1 Actinomycetales bacterium
CACGCGATGACCGCGGTGGGCCCAAGGTTCGCTGGAACGCTGAAGAGCAACACGAATACGATGGCGAGCGGCGTGGAGCCGAACAGGATCCAGGGCCGTAGGCGGCCCCAGCGGGATCGCGTACGGTCCACGGTCTGACCGGCAAGCAGGTCGGTGAAGCCCGCCCAGATCTTGGTGACTCCATAGATCATTCCCGCCATGGCGGCGCTGATCCCCGCGATGTCCGTCATGTACACCATGAGGAACATTGACGTCATCATGAACGTCATATTGTTCGCTACGTCACCGAACGAGTACGAGATCACTTTTCCGGTGGACAGGCGTCCACGCGTCGAGCCCTTGTCCTTCTCTGCTGTGGCCTGTGCCATGAATTATTCCCCTCCCGCGGCAGCCCGGGAGGGTCGCCGAACTCCCCCCTAAGCACGTCCGGCGGGGATATTCAGCAGATTGCCACCCTCAGGCGAGTTCCTTCACGAGCAACTCCGCGATCTGGATGGTGTTCAGGGCGGCACCCTTGCGCAGGTTGTCACTGGTGACGAACATGGCGAGCCCGTGACCCTCTTCAGCGGCCTGATCTGCGCGGATGCGTCCCACGAAGCTCTCATCCGCGCCCGCCGCCTCCAGGGGTGTGGGCACGTCCGAGAGGGCCACACCCGGTGCAGAGCCGAGCAGTTCGGCGGCCTTCTCGGGGCTGAGGGGAGAATCGAACTCCGCATTAATCGAGAGCGAGTGGCCTGTGAACACGGGCACGCGCACGCACGTTCCGGAGACGCGGAGACCGGGGATGTCCAGAATCTTGCGGGACTCGTTGCGGAGCTTCTTCTCCTCATCCGTCTCACCCTCGCCGTCGTCCACCATGGCACCGGCGAGCGCCACCACGTCGAACGCGATGGGGGCCATGTACTTGACGGGGTCCGGGAAGGTGACCGCTCCGCCGTCGTGCGCGAGTGCGGTGAAGTCCTGCTCGACGGCGGCACGTACCTGGCCCGCCAGCTCTTCCACCCCGGCCAGCCCCGTCCCGGAGACGGCCTGATAGGTGGAGACCACGAGGCGCTTCAGGCCCGCGGCATCATGCAGCACCTTGAGGACCGGCATCGCGGCCATGGTGGTGCAGTTCGGGTTGGCGATGATGCCCTTCGGACGGTTCATGGCGGCCGCGGGGTTCACCTCGGAGACCACGAGCGGGACCTCCGGGTCCATGCGCCACGCGGACGAGTTGTCCACCACCACGGCGCCGGCCTCCGCGAACCTGGGTGCGAAGGCACGCGAGGCGGCGGCGCCAGCCGAGAAGAGGGCGATATCGATGCCGGAGAGGTCCGCGGTGACCACATCCTCCACCACCAGGTCCTCCCCCTTCCAGGGGAGGGTGGTTCCCGCCGAGCGGGCGGAGGAGAAGAAGCGGATCCTTCCCGCCGGGAAATCGCGCTCCTCGAGGATCTGGCGCATCACGCCGCCCACCTGACCGGTGGCGCCTACCAGTGCAATCGTCAGTTCAATCATCGTCCCGTACCTCCGTACACCACTGCTTCCGTGTCCTGTGAATCGAGGCCGAAGGCGGTGTGGATCACCTGGACGGCCTCGTCCACCTTCTCACCCTCCACCACCACCGAAATGCGGATCTCGGAGGTGGAAATCATCTCGATGTTGATGCCGGCGTCCGCGAGGGCCTC
>JAAZBW010000147.1 GCA_012513625.1 Actinomycetales bacterium
CGTCCAGATCCTCGATGGTCTCCACGCCTCCACGCAGGATCCCCGCTATGAGGCATCCGCCTGGCTGCGCCGCCGCGCACACGCCGGGATCTCGTGCCTCACCCAGGAACACCTGCCGGCCACAAGCCGTCAGACAGCCCCGCCACACGGCGCGTAGGCTCCAGAGCCAGAAACAGCCAGCTTGAGGAAAGGGACACCCGATGTCACGTTACGACTCCTATGAGCATTTGCTCATCGAGATGGTGGAGCCCGGCATCCTCCAGGTCATGATGCACTCCCCCGGCCGCCTCAACGCCGCACACGCAGGCATGCACCGCGAGCTCGCCAAGATCTGGCTGGATATCGATGACGACGACGACGTGGATGCCGTGATCCTCACGGGCTCCAACGGCGCATTCTCCGCGGGCGGAGACCTGGAGCTCGTGAGGGAGATGTCCGAGGACTTCGATGTGCTCGTGCGGGTCTGGAAGGAGGCCCGGGATCTCGTTTACAACGTGATCAACTGCTCCAAGCCGATCGTCTCTGCGATGCAGGGCCCGGCCGTCGGAGCAGGCCTCGCGGCTGGGCTGCTCGCCGATGTCTCGATCGCTGCCAAGGACGCCCGAATCATCGACGGTCACACGCGCCTCGGCGTGGTGGCGGGCGATCACGCAGCCATCGTCTGGCCGCTCCTCGTGGGCATGGCCAAGGCCAAGTACCACCTCCTCCTCTGCGAGACGCTCTCAGGCGAGGAGGCGGAGAGAATCGGACTGGTGGCACTCGCCGTAGACGACTCGGAGGTCCAGGAGAGGGCGCTCGCCGTGGCTCGCCGCCTGCGAGACGGCTCTCGTACCGCGATGCGGTGGACCAAGTACTCGCTCAACAACTGGCTCCGGATGGCTGGACCAACGTTCGACACCTCGCTCGCGCTGGAATTCCTGGGCTTCAACGGCCCCGATGTGCGCGAGGGCAGGCAGAGCATCATGGAACGCCGCCGGCCGGTGTTCGACCACCAGCGCCCCGAAGATGAGGACTGAGCTCAGTCCGAGATGGCGTCGGCCGCGTCCCAGAGTTGAGGAAGCACGTCCTCGATCCGTGACTCGTCGAACTCGTTCAGGTTCACCACGAGCGTGAGCGCATAGAGCTCACCGCCGGCCCGCACCACCGTTGCCACTCCGCCAATGTCCTCCTGCCAGGCGCCGGTGGAGACAACGTGCCGTGACGGTGGCGCCTCGAGGCGCTGCTCGAACTCCTCCACGGATTGACCGCGCCGCCTCAGGTCCCGGCTGACTGCCGCGATCACGCGGGAACGCTTCGGCTCGGGCAACGCGCGCACGTAGGCGACTCCTGCTGCTGAGACGGCGATGGGGAGGCGGCCACCCACGGCGAGCGTCACGCCGTCGTGGTGTCGGGCGCGGGCAACGGCCACGTATGCCATATGGAGGTCATCATCCGTGGCGAGCGCAGAGGTCATGCCCGTTGATTCGGTGAGCCGATCGAGTGCCTTGTACACGCGTCCGCCGAAAGGCAAGTTGGCGAGCAGGGGGTAGCCAAGGCGCAGGTTCTTTGGGGTGAGCGTGTATGCCCCCGAGGATGGGTCGATCCGGAGATAGCCGAGGCTGACGAGAGAGTCAGTGAGCCTGGAGACGGTGGAGGCAGGAAGCCCAGTCGCGCGCGAGATCTGCCCGTTCCCCATCGTCCCAGTGCTCCGCGAAAGCACCTCGAGGATGCGGAGCCCACGTGCCAATGCCTCGACCGGTCGGTGTAGCGAGCTCATGGCACAAGACTAGATGGCATACCGGGGAAGGACCTCCCGCCTAGCGGAACAGGCTTCCGGGGGTATCCATTGCTGCGCGGCGTCGCCCTTCCTACGGTGAAAAGCGTGTCACTCACCTACGTCATCTCCGCCGTACGAACTCCGGTGGGCCGCTACGGCGGCGCGCTCGCTTCCGTGCGGCCGGACGACCTCGCCGCCCTCACCATCCGTTCCGCTCTCGAGAGATCCGGCGCGAACCAGGAAGACGTCGACGAGGTAATCCTCGGCAATGCGAACGGTGCGGGCGAGGAGAACCGCAACGTGGCCCGCATGGCGGCCATGCTCGCCGGCCTTCCCCTGCACGTTCCTGGCATGACACTCAACCGGCTGTGTGCCTCTGGAATGTCCGCCATCACCTCCGGCCACCACATGATCTCCGCCGGTGAGGCGGACCTCGTGGTGGCAGGGGGTGTTGAATCCATGACCCGAGCACCCTGGGTGCAGGAGAAGCCGGCCACCGCATGGGCGCGGCCCGGAGCCGCATTCGATACCTCGATTGGCTGGCGCTTCACCAATCCCCAGTTCCTTGGGGGCCCGCTGTCCCGGGACGGGAAGATGACGTACTCGATGCCGGAGACTGCCGAGGAGGTGGCACGGCGGTTCGACACCAGCCGTGAGGACTGTGACGCCTTCGCGCTCGAGTCCCACCGCCGTGCGGTCGCAGCCCAGGAGGCGGGCCACTTCACGGACGAGACCGTGCCCGTGCCCGTTGCGGACCGGAAGGGAAACGTGACCACCGTCGTCGACGACGAGGGCCCGCGACCGGACACCAGCATCGACCAGCTCGCACGACTCCGGCCTGTGGTCCGGGGCGGCAGCGTGGTTACCGCAGGCAATTCTTCCTCCCTCAACGACGGCGCCTCGGCCGTGGTCCTCGCATCCGAGCGCATGGTCGAACGCCTCGGGGTGGAGCCCCTCGCGCGCATCGTGGGTGGAGTTTCCATCGGACTCGAGCCCGAGATCATGGGAATGGGGCCCGTGCGCGCCACGGAAAAGCTCCTCGCGCGCCACGGGGTCACCGTGGACCAGGTGGACAGCGTGGAGCTGAACGAGGCCTTCGCATCCCAGTCACTTGCCAGCATCCGCGAACTCGGCCTCGATCCGGCGGTGGTCAACCCCGACGGCGGAGCGATCGCCCTCGGGCACCCGCTCGGCTCATCCGGGTCACGGCTGGTGGTGACCCTTACACACCGGCTCCGCCGCGACGGTGGGGGTGCGGGCCGCCTGGGGCTGGCCACTATGTGCGTCGGGGTGGGCCAAGGCGCCGCCCTCCTGATTGAGACGGTCTAGGAAGGAGCCCCCATGGACTGGAGTCACTTCACCGCTGTCAGGGTGGACGAGCGGGACGACCGGGTGGTGGCGACCCTGCACCGCCCGCACGTCCGAAATGCTATCGACCAACGCATGGTGGACGAGCTCCACGAACTCTGCGCGTATCTCGAGCTGAACCGTAGGGTCCTCATCCTTGCTGGCTACTCGAATGACTCCGACGGCGGGGTGCCCGTGTTCGCGTCGGGAGCCGACATTGCGGAGCTTCGGGACCGGAGACGGGACGAGGGTCTGCGCGGCATCAACGCCTATCTCTTCCACCGCATCGCCCGCCTCCCGATGCCCGTGATCGCCGCCGTAGACGGCTACGCCCTCGGCGGCGGCGCCGAGCTGGCATTCGCCGCCGACTTCCGAATCGGCACACCGCGCATGCGCCTCGGCAATCCCGAGACCAGTCTGGGGATCATGGCCGCGGCGGGAGCAACCTGGCGCCTCAAGGAACTTGTGGGCGAACCGCTCGCCAAGGAGATCCTCCTCGCGGGCCGGGTACTGAATGGGGAGGAGTGCCTCTCCGTGCGACTGATCACGGAGCTGGTGGAACCGGCCGAACTGCTCCACGCCGCACACCGGCTCGCAGACCGGATCGGCCACCAGGATCCCACCGCTGTACAGATCACCAAGACCGTGTTCAGGATGCCCCCGGCGGCCCATCCCGAGGTGGACGCGCTGGCGCAGGCGTTGCTCTTCGAATCGGACGCGAAGTTCGAACGAATGGATGCCTTCCTCGCCAAGAAGCGCGTGAAGAAGGCTGCAAAGGCAAGCCCGGCGGCTCCGTGATCAGACCCTTGGAAGCCCTTTCCGGCTGGCGGAACGGGTTTTCGCCTCCGAACCTGCCGCTGCTGTGAGGCGGCCCATACAGTCGAACGAACGAGGGACCTTGGTCCCTGAACTCCGGCAACACGGCCAACAACGGAGGCCACGGTCCTGGCGACCGGAACCAGTGTTGCGGCAACGAAGCCCCGAGAAAGGAAGTCCCTCATGGCCACCAAGTCCTTCTGGCGCGCCGCTGCCATCGGCATGACCACGCTAGCCATGGCTGTTGCAGGCGGATGCGCCCGTCCTGGTGACGACACTCCCACCCAGCAGCCGGCGCCCACCACGGCAGGTGGCGACGCTGAAACTGACGCCCCGACTGGCGAAAACGAGACCGCGGATGCGGCTCCGGCCTCCGGCGATCCCATCCGGATCGGATTCACCGGCGTAATGTCCGGGCCCTCTGCCTCCGCCGGCATTGGCCTGCTCGAGGGGCTCGAGATCAAGATCAACGAGATCAACGCTAACGGCGGGCTCCTTGACGGACGCCCGATCGAGCTTGTGGAACGCGATCACGGCACCAACCCCGATACCGCGATCTCCAACATCCGCGAACTGATCGAGGTGGAGGAGGTGGTGGCACTCGTGGGTGAGTCCACGACCGGGCCTCTCCTCGCCACCGCCGCGATCGCCAACGAGGCCGGAGTGCCGTGGGTGGTGGCCGGTGGAACCGGAACCGCCGCAACGCAGCAGCCGGACCCCAACTTCATCTTCCGCGTGAGCCTCGTGGACGACGAGCAGACCATGTTCGTGGCGCAGGAGGCGCTCGAGCGTGGCGAGCGGATCGCCCTCATGACCGACACCACCGGACTCGGCCAGGGCGGACAGCTGAACCTGCTCGAGGCCTTCACCGAACTGGGCGTGACCCCGGTGGCGAATGAGACCTTCAACGTTGGTGACACGGACATGACATCCCAGCTCTCGCGCGTCCAGGCAGCCGACGCCGACGTGATCATCTTCTGGGGAGTGGGCCCGGAGGCCGCCCAGGTGCGGCGCGGTATGGCCTCACTCGGCATGGAGCAGCCCATGATCGCGAACTGGGGCCTCGGAATGCCGAACTACCCCGAGCTTGCAGGTGACCTCGCCAACGGAACCCTGGTGGTGCAGGCCTTCTCCTTCTACGAGACCGAAGACCCCCTGGCTCTCCGGGTGCTGGAGGACTTCAGCGAGACCTTCGGGACCGACCGGATGACCTTCATCCAGGAGTTTGTCAACGCCTACGACGCTATGGGCCTGCTGGCCGACGCCATTGAGAAGGCCGGCAGCACCGACCGCGACGCCATCCGTGAAGGACTGCTCGAGGCCCAGTTCCAGGGTCTGATGAA
>JAAZBW010000148.1 GCA_012513625.1 Actinomycetales bacterium
AGCCCGTGGACGGCGAGGCGCCTGCGGACGGTGGGGACGCCCTCGTCGATGGGGGAGCCGACGCAGAGGCGCCGCTGGAGGACACGCCGTGAGCTGGGACGCGCCCACGAAGGCGGACATCTCCACGCTGGAGGAGCAACTCGGCAGGCTCCCGCGGGGCGTGATCGGGGTGGGCGCCCGGTGTGTGTGCGGTAGGCCGCTCGTGGTGGTCACCGCCCCGCGCCTCGACGACGGCACGCCGTTCCCCACCACCTTCTACCTGACCTCTCCGGCCGCCGTGAGGGGCGCCTCCACGCTCGAGGCGCGAGGGGACATGGAAGAGATGAATGCGGGCCTCAGTGAGGATGAGGACCTGCGCGCGGCCTACGAGGCCGCCCACCGGAACTACCTGGAGGCGCGGGCGGAACTTGGGGACGTCCCGGAGATCTCCGGCGTCACAGCCGGTGGCATGCCCACACGGGTGAAGTGCCTCCATGCGCTGCTCGGGCACACGCTCGCGGTGGGGGAGGGCGTGAACCCGTTCGGCGACGAGACCCTCGCCCGCCTCGCGGCCGAGGACCGCTTCAGCCTCGACCGCTGCTGGTGCTGACGGGCGCCAGTGACGTACGCGGGGTGAGTTCCGAAGTGGGCACCTGAGTCTCCGGTGTGCCTGCGCGCCTCCTGAGGGGCGCCAGTCCTCAGGCGAGGGCGAGGGCGACGCCGTCCAGGATGTCGTGCTCCGAGGTGGTGACCACCTCCAACTCCCGGCCCTCTCGGCGGAGCTCCCGCACCACCCGGTCCAGGACCTGCGACCACACGAGGGCGCCGGCCCCGATCACGTCCGCGCGAAGTGGGTGCATGTGGCCGCGTGCGGTGCGATCGGCCACAGGGTGGGTGAGGAACCAGTCGCAGGCATTCAGGTGGACGGCGAGGGGGAGGGTGGAGCCGTGGATCGCTGCGGAGTCGTAGCGCTCGAGGCCGAGGGCCTCCGCTGTGACCGAGGTGATCGTGCCGGCCACTCCGATCACGGTGCGGGTTCGCGCAAGGTCCACGATTCGGTGAGCCGCATCGAGGTGGTCCTCCACGTCTGCGCGGGCGGCGATGATCTCCTCCGCCGTGGGTGGGTCTGTGGCGAGGTGCCGCTCCTTCATGCGCACGCTGCCCACGTCCATCGAGTACTGCGCGAGCACGCCACCGGCCGCGCCGAGCACGAGTTCCGTGGAACCTCCGCCGATGTCCACCACCAGGACCGGCTCCTCCAGATCCTCGCCGAGCACGGAGGCGGCGCCCAGGAAGGAGAGCCGGGCCTCCTCGTCCCCGGAGAGCACCTCGGGCAGTGCGCCCATCCGTGCCGCCACTCCGCTCAGGAAGACCTCCCGGTTCTCCGCATCCCGGGTGGCGGAGGTGGCCACCACCCGGGACCGTTCCACCCCGAGCTCGCGGCACTGGGCGGCGTACTCGTCAATCACCGCGAACGTGCGGGCGAGGGCCGAGTCCGCGAGGCGGCCGGTGCGGTCCACGCCCTCTCCGAGCCGGGCGATCTCCATTCGGCGCACCACGTCCACCAGCTGCGGGGCGCCGGTGGGGCCGGTACTCGCATCGGCCACCAGGAGGCGGATGGAGTTGGTTCCGCAGTCGATCACAGCTACTCGGGTCACGAGAGAGACTCTGCCACGCCGGGCTGACACGCACGCAATCGGACGCCCCCGTGCGGTGGGCGAGGGCGGCGGGCGGAGGGCGCGTGGCGGGCGCGGCGACGGCGGAACCCGGCCCCCGTCGTCGGGGGCCACCCGCGTGGCGGGCGCGGCGACGACGCAACCCGGCCCTCGTCGTCGGGGTGGACGAGCCGGAACTCAGGCCTCGACAGGGAGCGGGGCGTCCTTCTTCAGCAGCGTGAACACCGCCCGGCCCACCAGGAACGCGGTGAGCGCGAGGCCCACGGCCAGCGCCCAGACGCCCTCCATGATGAAGAGGAACAGCACGGCAATCAGGGTGGGCACGAGGTAGCGGAACGCCCAGCCGATGTAGCCCACGAAGGAGGGCATGGTGACGCCGCGGGAGTCGGCTACCGCCTTGACCATGAAGTTCGGGCCGTTGCCGATGTAGGTGACGGCGCCGAAGAACACCGAACCGAGCGAGATCGCCACCAGGTACGCCTCGGGCACGCCCGCCACCGAGGGTTCCCCGGGCAGCTCGCGGGCCATCTCGAAGAACGTCAGGTAGGTGGGCGTGTTGTCCAGCACCGCGGAGAGGGAGCCAGAGAACAGGTAGAACGTGGAAGGATTCAGCGGCAGGCTGGGCGCGATCTGGGCGAGGTACTTCAGGGCGGGCATCATCGTGAGGAAGATGCCGATGAACAGGGCCGCCACCTCCGCGATGGGACCCCACTCGAACTCGTTGTCCCCGTAGCGCACCTCGCGTGAGGTGAGCACGAAGGAGAGGGCGGAGGCGCCGAGCATCACGATCTCGCGCAACGGCACCATCTGCGCAAAGGTGGCCGTGCCGGACTCCACGGCCGCCAGATCGATGGAGGGAACGAACGCAACGGCCAGCACGATCATGGCGAGGAACGCGAAGTTGATCCCGCCCCGCACCCCAAGCGGCACCACGGCAGCGCGATCACGGGCGATCGCCACCGCGGGCTCGGTGCGGTAGAGGCGCACATCGAGCGCGATGTAGGTGAGCAGCAGGATCGCGTTCACGAACAGCCACATGGGCCAGAGCCCGAACGTCCACTCAAACGGCACGCCGGACAGGAACCCCATGAACAGTGGCGGATCTCCGAGCGGCGTCAGCAGTCCGCCACAGTTCGCCACGATGAAGATCAGGAACACCACCGTGTGCACCCGGTGCGTGCGATCCTTGTTGGTGTTCAGCACCGGGCGGATCAGCAGCATCGCCGCCCCGGTGGTGCCGATGAACGAGGCGAGCACCCCGCCCACGCCCAGGAAGATCGCGTTGTTCCGTGTGGTGGCCCGGATGTCCCCCTTCAGGAAGATCCCACCCGAGACCACGAACAGGGCGAACAACAGGATGATGAACTGCATGTACTCCCACAGCTTGTGCACCACCGTGGCCTGCTCGCCACCGAACCAGAGCCACAGCGCCACCGGCACACCCAGCACGAGCGCGTACGCCAGCTGGATGCCCCTGCGCTCCCAGAAGTGCGCCGTGGCCGGCACCAGCGGGAATACTGCGATGCCGGCGAGCATCGCCACGAAGGGGATCAGCGCCCACCATTCGAATGTCACAGGATCCTCCTCGTGCAGGGCTGCCGGAGGGGACCGGCAGGACAGGGCATGGTTTCCACCCGAATGTACCCAGTTGGTAGGCCACTAGGCTGGGACCATTATTGCCCCCGTAGCCCAACTGGCAGAGGCAGCTGACTTAAAATCAGCAGAGTGCGCGTTCGAGTCGCGTCGGGGGCACTCGCCGCCGGAGGCGGGATGGTGCGGTAGTGCGGGGAGAGCGGGTGCGTGGGGCGTGGCGCAGGCCAGCCGAGGTGCAGCCATCCGAGGCCGTCCAGCCCTCAGCCGGGCTTCACGATTCCCTTCTCGTAGGCGAACACCACCGCCTGCACGCGGTCGCGCAGCCCCAGCTTGGACAGCAGGTTGCCCACGTGGGTCTTCACCGTGGTCTCGGAGACGAACAGTTCCTCCGCGATTTCCACGTTGCTCATCCCGCGCGCCACGAGTGCGAGTACTTCCCGCTCCCGCGCCGTCAACGTCCCGAGCAACTGGTGGGTGACCAGTTCCTCCTCGCCGTCGGGCAGTTGGGGCCCGAACATCTCGAGGAGCGTCCGCGTCACGCGTCCCGAGACCACCGCATCTCCCGTGGCCACCGTGCGGATCGCGGAGATGAGGTCTGCAGGCTTCGTGTCCTTCAGCAGGAACCCACTCGCACCCGCCCGCAGCCCCGCGAACGCGTATTCGTCCAGGTCGAACGTGGTGAGGATCAGCACCCGGGTCTCCGGATGGTCCCGGACGATCTCGTACGTGGCCTCGATCCCGTTCATCCCGGGCATGCGCACATCCATCAGGACCACGTCGGGGTGCAGCGCGCCCACCATCTTCACCGCGGTGGCCCCGTCCGCTGCCTCCCCGATCACCTCCAGATCGTCCTCCGCCTCAAGCACGAGGCGAAATCCCATGCGCAGGAGCGCCTGATCGTCCGCGAGTAGCACCGTGATCGTCTCGCTCATGCTTCCTCCTGCCATTTCAGGACCGCCCGCACCCGCCAGCCGCCCTCGCTGGGCCCGGCCTCGACCGCGCCGCCGTACACCGAGGCCCGCTCGCGCATTCCGATGAGCCCCTTACCGGTCCCCTCGCGGGGCTCGCCTCCCGCCCCGGGCTCATTCTCCACCTCGACGACGACGGTCTGCCGAGACCGCGCGATCGTCACCCCGATGGCGGGGGAGTCCGGGGCGTGCCGCAGCACGTTCGTGAGCGCTTCCTGCACGATCCGGTAGACGGTGAGGTGCAGGCCGGCGTCGCTCGGCAGCGGCGGCCCGGACTCCATGAAGGTCACGTTGAGTCCGGTGGACCGGAACCGGTCCAGCAGTCCCATGATGTCCGCGGAGGTGGGCTGGGGGGTGAGGGGGGCCCCGTCGTCACCCGGGACCGCGGGAGGTTCGACGACGACGGTGGGGGCGGGCCCGTCGTCGCGAAGCACGCCCACGAGACGGCGAGTGTCCGCGAGGGCGGAGCGGCCGGCCAGAGAGAGCTCCTCGATGGCGCGGCGTGCACCTCCGGGGTTCCTCTCGAGCGAGGCGAGGGCGCCCTCTGCCAGGGTGACCATGACGGTGAGGGAGTGGGCCACCACATCGTGCATCTCGCGGGCGATGCGGGCACGCTCACGGGAGACGGCGAGTTGCTCGCGCTGGTCGCGCTCGAGTTCCAGCTGGTGGGCGCGCTGCTCCATCGCCTCGGAGCGCTGCCGGTTGGAGCGGACGTTCATGCCCACGAGGAGGGCCACGAGGGTGAAGAGCTCGTTGAAGGCGCCGTCCGAGACGCGGGTGAGTTCGTGGCCGAAGAGGGCGGTGACGCCCACGATCGTGAGGGCGGTGAGGAGCCAGCTGCCGAGGGCGTCGAGGGTACGCAGCCGGGCGCCCACGGTGTAGACCACGATCCCGAGCGCGATGAGGTCCAGGTATGGCGTGGCCGTGGCGCCCACCACGTGCACGCTGGCCTCGGTGGGGAGGGGGTCGCGCAGGAGCCCGAACTCGAGGAAGCGGGCGAGCGGGGGTACGAACAACACCACGAGGAGCGAGAGCACCGGATTGATGCGGCGCAGCAAGACTGCCGCGGTCAGTGTGGGCAGGAGAGCCCAGGTGCCCAGCGAGATGCCGTCCTTCTCGAAGAAGATGTAGGAGATCCCGTAGCTGATTGCCCAGAGCAGGGCCACCCCGGTATCGAGCAGCCGCGGGTGGGTGAGGGTGAGGCCCGCGAGTTGGCCGCGTGAGGCGGTGTCTGCGGGGGGAGTGGGCATGTGTTCGAGGCTAATGGGTGGACACGGTTCTCGACCGTGGGCCCGCGGCCGTTTACCATGGAACCAGTTCATGGATCGTGAGGAGAAGCCCATGTCAAACCCCGTTCTGTCCCGAGCCTTCGAAGGCCCGGCCACCAAGGGGAAGACCCCCGCCGGATACCCGGTGCACCCGGGCTACCAGCCGCAGCCGGGCGGCCAGCAGTCGCAGTGGCAGCAGGCGCCGCAGCAACCCCAGCAGCAGTGGGGGCAGCAGCCGCAGCAGCCCCAGCAGCAGTGGGGGCAGCAGCCGCAGGGCTGGCAGCAGGCACCGCAGCAGTACGGCTCACCCGAGAGCCTGCAGCAGGGCTACAACATGCCCTCGCCCACGAATGCGGACATGGGCCGCATGACGGTGGATGACGTGGTGGTGAAGACCGGAACGCTCGTGGGCGTGGTGGCTGTGGTGGGTGTGATCGCGGCGTTCATCGCGGGGTCGAACCCGAACCTGGTGATGCCGCTGTGGATCGGCGGCCTGATCGGTGGCCTTGTACTCGGGCTGGTCAACGCGTTCCGCCGGGAGCCCTCGGTGCCGCTGATCATGGCGTACGCCGTGTTTGAGGGCGCGTTCCTCGGAGCCATCTCCTGGTGGGCGAACGCCATCGTGCCGGGAGTGGTCATGCAGGCCGTCTTCGCCACGTTCGTGGTGGCGGCCGTGTGCCTCTACCTGTACCGCTCGGGAGCCGTGAAGGTGACGCAGCGCTTCCAGAGCGTGCTGAAGCTCGCACTGATCTCGTACCTGATCTTCTGCGTGATCAACCTCGGCGTGGTGTTGCTCGCCCCGCAGGTGGGCCTGTTCGGTATTCGGTCCGTGGAATTCGGCGGAATCGCGCTGGGCCTCGGTATCGGGCTGATTGCCGTGATCATCGCGTCCATGTCGCTGATTGCCGATTTTGACTCCATCTCGAAGGGTGTGGCCGCCGGAGTTCCCAGCCGCTACGCGTGGACCGCCGCGTTCGGCATCACCGTCACTCTTGTGTGGATGTACATCGAGATCCTCAGGATCCTGCTCATCCTCTTCTCGAACGACTAGACCGGCAGCATCCTTTCGCTCCCACATCCCGGCAGGGCCGGGCAAGTGTGACGGATACCAAGTGGCCCGGGGGATCAGTTATCTGATCCCCCGGGCTATGATTTTTTTACTGCGCATAGCCGCCTGAGGCGCCTGATTGTGCGGGGGAGAGGCAAACTGAAGGGGATAAATGACTGCGCTCGTTCTGCCCGAGATCCAGGGTGAGTTTGGAACCAAGCCCGAGATTTCGTTCCCGACCCCGGAGCCGCCGTCGGGGTTGCAGGTCCAGGTACTGAGGCCGGGCCACGGCGTTGTGGTGGAGGCCGGCCGTGAGATCGAGGTGAACTACCTCGGCCAGATCTGGGACGGCCGTGTGTTCGACAACTCGTACGATCGCGGCCAGCCCCTCACCTTCCCGATCGGCGTGGGCATGGTCATCAAGGGCTGGGACCACGGCCTCGTGGGCCAGCAGGTGGGGGCTCGTGTGCTCCTCTCGATCCCTCCCCAGTACGGGTACGGCGCGCGTGGCATGCCGCAGGCCGGGATCCGCGGCGCAGACACCCTCGTGTTTGTGGTGGACATCCTCAACGCGCGCTAGGACAATATCCAGGGGAAAAATCGAATAGGTGTGCCGGGAAGTCTGGTCGGCGAGTTCATCCTCAACCGACCCAAGGAGACCCATGGCCCCCGAACGAGCGAAGCCTCCCCACCAGCCTGATCCCGCCCGAGTGCCGCGAACCGGTTCTCACCCCACCCCACGCCCGTCCTTCACGGACCGCCTCCGTAATGACACCGTTGCCGGTGTGGTGCTCCTCGTGGCCGTTGTGGTGGCGTTGGTGTGGGCGAACAGCCCGTGGCAGGACGGGTACCACCGGGTCTCCGAGACCCTGATCGGTCCACGGGCGATCGGCCTCGAGATGCCGATCGGCCAGTGGGCCGCCGACGGCCTGCTTGCCATCTTCTTCTTCGTGGTGGGACTCGAACTGAAGTCCGAGTTCGTCACTGGAGCCCTCCGGAGCGTTCGGGCGGCGCTGCTTCCCGTCCTCGCCGCCGTGTGCGGGATGGTGGTTCCGGCGCTCGTGTACACCACCGTCCAACTCGTCTCCGAGGGGGGCCAGACCCAGGGTTGGGCGATCCCCACCGCCACAGACATCGCTTTTGCGGTGGCACTCCTCGGACTCCTGGGCAGGGGAATGCCGTCCGGGGTACGCGTGTTCCTCATGACGCTCGCCGTGATCGACGACCTGCTGGCCATCATCGTGATCGCGATCTTCTACTCCTCCGATCTCGACTTCGGGGCGCTTGCCGGGTCCTTCCTGGTGATCGCCCTGTTCGCCCTGCTGGTTCGTGCCCGGGGCATTCCCTGGTGGCTCCTCCTCCTCGTGGGCGTGGTTGCCTGGGCCCTCATGTTCCGTTCCGGAGTCCACGCCACCATCGCCGGCGTTGCCCTCGGCATGGTGGTGCCCGCGCGAAGCCGGGCCGCCGGGACCGCGGCACCCACGCAGAGATATGCCCACGCGATCCAGCCGCTCTCCAACGGGATGGTCCTCCCGTCGTTCGCCTTCTTCGCTTCCGGCGTCACCATCACGGGAGGGCTCGCGATGCTGGCGGACCCGGTGGCGGTTGGGGTGATTCTGGGCCTCGTGGCTGGCAAGGTGATCGGCATCTTCGGTGGGGTGGCCCTGATGACCCGCTTCACTCCGCTCCGGTTGACTGACGGGGTGCGGCTGGGAGACATCCTCGCCACCTCGTTCCTGGCGGGGATCGGCTTCACGGTCTCGCTCCTGATCGCCACACTCAGCTTCGGCGGCACGGAGTGGGACGGCGTCAGCAAGTTGGCCGTGGTGGCGGGCTCCGCCATCTCCGCAACGCTGGCAGCCGTGGCACTTCGCGTGCGGGTGGCCTCCAACAGGCGCGAAGCGGCTCGACAGGCGTGCGAGCACGGCGATGAGGGCACGGGTGGGGCGGCGCAATGACCGGTTCAGGAGCCCCGAATGGAGGACGAGAGGAGCGTCAGGAATGCCACAACCCACTGATGTCCATTTCGTGAGATAATGGTTCCACGAGTACACGAAAACCCGCGGCGCCACCCTTCAGTGAGGGTTGGCACGGGCCGCGCCAACCGGGCCACGCGTGGAGGAACCGCGTGAGCATCCGGCGCGCTGGCCGCCCGCGGAGTGCCGAGGAGTAAGAGGTCATACGTGGAGCTTTTCCAGGGTCAGGTCGTTGCGCATCCCCACCACGGTCCCGCTCGGGTAACGGGTTTTTCCGAGCGCACTATCAGGGGTGAGGTCATGCGCTACGCCCGTCTGGAGGTGAAGGGGACCGGCATGGTGGTGGGCATCCCGGTGGACCGTGCAGAGGAGATCGGCGTTCGCGCCCTCCTCGATGGTGAGGAGATGAACCGCCTGTTCGGCATCCTCGTGGAGGATTCCGGCCCAGAGGAGACGGGCTGGTCCCGCCGCATCAAGGCGGAGATCCAGCTGCTCCGCTCGGGAGACATGTTCAAGATCGCCATCATGGTCCGCGACCTGACGCGCCGTCAGGATGACCGTGGACTCTCGCTCGCCGAGAAGGATCTGCTGCGCGATGCGTCCCAGCCGCTCGTGAACGAGGTGGCCCTCTGCATGGAGGTCTCGCCCGAGGACGCGCAGGTGGCGGTGGACGCCGCGATCCTGAAGCGCGAGCTTCCGGACTGCATCGAGGTGCCGGTGGCCAAGGCCGTCTGACCTCGCCCACGCAAGCAGGAGGGGCCTCCCGGACAAACCCGGGAGGCCCCTCCTGCTTGCCAGTTGGCGCGCTACTTGTCGTTCAGGTCCGGGAACGGAACGCCCGTCTTCGCATGGCAGCGATACCCGTTCGGGTGTTTCACCAGGTACTGCTGGTGGTACTCCTCCGCGAAGTAGAACGGGCCCACCTCCTTGGCCGGCAGGATCTCGGTCACGATCGGCCCGAGGTCCTCCTCGTCAAGCGCCTCCTGGTAGGTCTGCCGGGTGGAGAGTGCCTCGTTCAGTTGCGTGTCGTTCGTGACGAAGATGGCCGAGCGGTACTGGGACCCGATGTCATTCCCCTGACGGTCCAGGGTCGTGGGATCGTGCGACTCCCAGAACTCCTGCAGGATGTCTGCCACGTTCGTGGTCGAAGGGTCATACTCCACGCGCACCGTCTCCGCATGGCCGGTGGCTCCCGTGCACACCTGCTCGTACGTGGGTCGCTCTGTGGTGCCTCCCATGTAGCCGACGGCGGTGCTCAGCACGTCCGGGCGCTCCCACATGATCTCCTCGACCCCCCAGAAGCACCCCATGGCCAGGTAGATCACGTCCGTCTCCGACGCACCGTCCCCCGTTGGCCCGCCGGCCGCCTGCAGATCCTCGCCGGGGAGGCGCCCCGCCGGGCGGCCCGGGTTCATGGGCTGGATGGGCGGCATGGTCACTCCTTGGGTGGGGGGCGGTTGTGCGCCGGGGAAACTAGGCTGTCCATGCCTACACTGCCACGAATGAATGTCCGACGAGAACCGAGGGCCCATGCCACCCATGTCCAAGAACATCCGGGAGCGAGTCGAGCGCGTGAAACTCCGCGAACGGGTGGAGAACCTGGCGCGAGCCCGCGAGGGAGAACACACGCAGCAACGTCCCTACGAGGACGAGGAGATCCACGTGATCGCCCGCGCCAAGAACGCGCCCGAGATCGAGGTTCCATGGGCGATCCGCGTCATGGCGTCCTGGTCATGGCGTTCGCTCCTCATCGTGGCGCTCGCGGCCGTGATCGGATTCATCGTGATCCAGCTCAGCCAGGTGGTGATCCCCGCCCTGATCGCGGTGTTCCTCACGGTGGCACTCGAGCCGCTGGCGAGGTTCTTCCGCACCCGGCTCCGGTTCCCACGGATACTCGCGGCGATCACCACGATCCTCCTCTTCGTGGCCGCAGTGGTCGCGCTCGTCGTGTTCGCTGGCCAGTCGATCGCGATGGGCTTCTCGCGGCTCCGTGACCAGGCCGTGGCGGGGTTCGATGCCGCGTTGGAGTGGCTCGCCGAGGGCCCGCTCCAGGTCCAGGAGGCGGAGCTTGCCGAGTGGCTCTCGGAGATCCAGGGGGTCCTGCAGGAGAACGCGACCATGCTGGCCTCCGGCGTCTTTTCCGCCACGTCCTCGATCGTGACTGTGGGCGCCGGCGTCTTCCTCGTGATCTTCATGGGGATCTTCTTCCTCATGGACGGCCGGAGGATCTGGATCTGGTTCATCCGGCTGCTGCCCCAGAACTGGCGCGGCAATGTCCACGAGGCCTCCATCCGCAGCTACGTCACGCTCTCCGGTTACGTGAAGGCCCAGGTCCTCGTGGCCCTCATCGACGCGATCGGTATCGCGGGCGGTGCCTTCTTCCTCGGCGTCCAGCTGTGGCTCCCGATCGGCGTGCTCGTGTTCCTCGCCTCGTTCATCCCGATCGTGGGTGCCGTGCTCTCCGGCACGGTTGCCTGCCTCGTGGCGCTCGTGGACCAGGGCCTCTCCGCCGCCGTGATCCTCCTGATCGTGGTGCTTGCGGTCCAACAGATCGAGTCGAACATCCTCCAGCCGCTGATCATGGGCTCGAACGTCTCCCTCCACCCGGTGGCCGTGCTGCTCGGCGTTGCTGCGGGAACGTTCCTCGCCGGCATCACGGGCGCCGTGTTCGCCGTGCCGCTGATGGCGTTCGTCAACACGTTCATGCTCTATCTCTCGGGTCATGACAAGTTCCCGCGCCTCGCCACCGATCCCGATCGACCCGGCGGCGCACCCGGAACGCTGCACGAGCAGGTCCGATCCTCCTACGGGTACGCGACGGACGCCGAGTTCCAGGAACGCCACCACCTCGACGACTACGTGACGGGTTCCGAGTACGACCTCCGCTTCGCCGGCGACCAGTCGTCCGGCGGGCGGGCGAAGCCGGTGGGCTCGGTGGCAGTCAACGCCCCGGACGGGGGAGACGACGACGAGACCCGGCCCCCGTCGTCGTAATCACCGGGAGTGGGCCGACGACGCAGGGTGGGTTGCGTCGTCGAGCTCACCCACTCGCGGGGGAGTGACGATGGGGGAACCCGGTCCGGCCGCGGCGCGTGACCGGCAGGGATCCTCGCCTGGAGACAGCAAAGCGGTGGGCCGGAAACCCGGCCCACCGCTTCACGATGTCTAGAGCGAAGCGTCGAAGGGGGTGACCTCGAGGATCTCCACCTCGAAGGTCTTGCCGTTGGGCGCCGTGTAGGTGGTGGACTCTCCGGACTTCCTGCCGAGGATCGACTTGCCAAGCGGAGAACTCTCCGAGTACACGTC
>JAAZBW010000149.1 GCA_012513625.1 Actinomycetales bacterium
ATATAAGGGAGCGAGTGGGAGGAGTACGGAAAAGATGGTGGCCACCACTATCATGACTGCGGATCTTGCACGTTTGGAAGCATGACGATTCAGTTGGACCATGCTGAGAGCGTAGCATGATTTCCACGAGGGTGGGACGTATTCGAGGTTGCCAACACTAGCAATATTGCGCATAGCCTCGATCGAAATCTGTATACAACAATTATGTATACAATCTCAGCGCTGCGGAGGCAGTTTTGCGAGGTCCGCCTCGGTGATGATTACCGCGGTCATGGGGCCCACCGAGATCTCTGCCGCGCCGCTCTCCCCCACCGTCACGGTGGTGGCACAGTCCTGCCCGGATCCGAGATCGCAGTACTCGCCCGCGGGCAGGCCCGTCGGCACGGTCACGGTGAGGCCGGCCTCGTCGTCGTCCCGATTCACGAGCGCGAACGCACCCCCACGCGAGACGGCGAGCACGGACCGGTCCTGGAACTGCTCCACGAGCGGGGCGTCCCCGGCCACGGCGTCGAAGCGGACGGCGGCGTTCACGAGCGGCCACGTGTGGGCACACACGAACTCGCCGTCTTCGGCCTCCCAGCCCTCCACACACACGGCGTCCTTGAGGCGGCCCTCGGCATCCTGGGGCGGGCCGTCGTCGCGGCCCGAGAAGGCGTAACCGGAATACACCATGGGTGAGCCGTAGCCGTGCAGAATCATCAGGACCGTGGCCAGCTGGTAGCGGGCACCCTCCCGGTAGGTCATGGCCTGGCTGTTGCGCTCCGTGTCATGGTTCGTGACGAAAGGGACGGCGGCGTCGCTCGGCACGTACCCGGTGCCGGTGCCCATGCGCAGGAACGTGTTCCATGACGAGCCCTTGGGGATTCCCTGGATGTCACTCATGTAGGAGAACTCGAAGACGGGGCCGTTGCCGAGGTACTGCTCGGGCGTGATCGGCTCACCTGAGGCGCGGATCACCTCCTGGATGATCAGCGTCTCCTCGGGGAGGCCCTCGACGATCGCCGCCACATCCTCGGGAGCCATGTGCTTGGCGGCATCGATACGGAAACCGCCCACGCCGAGGCTGAGGAGGTCCTGGAGGTAAGTACGCAGGGTCTCGCGCACGTGCTCGGTGCCGGTGGCGAGGTCCGCGAGGTTCACCAGTTCACACGTCTGCACCTGGGCCTGATCGCCGTAGTTGACGATATCATCTCCGGGGGTGAGGCCGCAGTGATGGAAATCGTCGTAGCCGTAGATCCCCGGGTATTCGTAGTGGGTGAACTCGGAGCCCGCCCATCCGGTGCCCTCCTCGATGCCGGCCATATGATTGACGACGGCGTCCGCCACCACCCGTACACCCGCATCGTTGCAGGCCGCGGTCATGGCCTCGAACTCGGCGCGGGGGCCGCTGCGGGACTCCACCTGGTAGGAGACGGGCTGATAGTTGGTCCACCACTCCTCGCCCAGGATGTGCTCCTGCGGCGGGGTGACGAGAACCCAGTCGTAACCCGCGGGCCCGAGCGTGGTGGTGCACTGCTCGGCCACCGAGTTCCACGAGAACTGGAAGAGCTGGACACCCACATTGGAGCGTGGTTGCTCGTTCACGTTTCCTCCGCCGCTGCAGGCGGCGAGGGTGAGCGCGGCGGTTGCGGTGAGGGCCGCCGGCCGCGTGAGGCGATTCCTACGTGATCCGGTCACGTCTACCCTCCTGAGATTCCGAGTTCTGCCGCGGCAACGGTAGCGCGCTCGGACTCCGCGAGATACGGGCTTTCGAGCCAGCCATCCGGCAGGTGCGGCTCCTTGGGGCTGCCCGCGCGGCCGCGCTGGCCCTCGGCGGCCTCACCGGGGTAGGGCGAATCGAGATCGAGGGAAGCGAGCTTGGCGTTCAGGTCCGCGAGTGAGTCCACGAGTGCAAGTGTGCGCCGTGCCTCCCCTCCCACGGGGTAGCCCTTCAGGTACCAGGAGACGTGCTTGCGCAGTTCCCGCATGGCACGGTTCTCCTCCCCGAAGTGGTCCACCATCAGTTCGCCGTGGCGCCGGATCACGGCGGCGACCTCACGCAGGCCGGGACGCACCCGGTGATCGGAGCCGTGGAACGCGGCGATGAGATCGGTGAACAGCCAAG
>JAAZBW010000150.1 GCA_012513625.1 Actinomycetales bacterium
ACCGTGGAGCGGGCCACCCCCAACGTGTACGCGGACCAGATCGAGTGGATGGGCAGGAACCTCTCACGCCGCGAGCACATCTGCATCTCCGTGCATCCGCACAATGACCGCGGCACCGCCGTCGCCTCCGCCGAGCTCGCCGTCATGGCGGGTGCGGACCGCGTGGAGGGATGCCTGTTCGGACAGGGCGAACGCACCGGCAACGTGGACCTGATCACGCTTGCCATGAACCTCTACACCCAGGGCGTGGACCCCGAGGTGCGCCTCACGGACATCGACCACGTCCGCCGCACGGTGGAGCAGTGTACCCAGATGGACGTGCCCGAGCGCTGGCCCTACGGCGGCGACCTCGTGTACACGGCGTTCTCCGGCTCGCACCAGGATGCGATCAAGAAGGGCTTCGACGCGCGCGAGGAGGCCGTGCTGGCCGCCGGCGGCGATGAGCGGGCGGTGGCGTGGGAGCTGCCCTACCTGCCGGTGGATCCGCACGATATCGGCCGCACCTACGAGGCGGTCGTGCGCGTCAACTCGCAGTCTGGCAAGGGGGGCGTGGCCTACCTGCTCTCCTCCACCCGCAACCTGGACCTGCCGCGCCGCCTCCAGATCGAGTTCTCGGGGATCGTGCAGCGCCACACGGACGCGTTCGGCGGCGAGATCACGGCCGAGAAGCTGTGGGAGATCTTCGCGGACGAGTACCTGCCCGCCACCCGGGAGAACGGGCTCACCCCGTGGGGCCGCTTCAAGTTGCGTGGCACCACGGTCACCTCGGCGGACGAGGGGAAGCAGACGATCCTGACGGTCACCCTGAACGACCGGGGCGAGGAGCGGGTGCTCGCCGCCACCGGCAACGGCCCGATCGACGCGTTCAGCAACGCGCTGTCGGAGCTGGGCGTGGAGGTCCACGTGCTCGACTACTCCGAGCACGCCCTGTCCGAGGGAACGGACGCCGCGGCTGCCACGTACGTGGAGGCTGAGGTGAACGGCCAGGTGCTGTGGGGGGTCGGCATCGACCCGTCCATCACCACGTCCTCGTTCAAGGCGATCGTCTCGGCGGTCAACCGCGCGCTGCGCTGAGTGGCGATCCAGCGGGACCCAGAGTGGGAGCCGGCCGCAGTTGCGCCGGTTCTCGCGATGACGCCCATCCACGGCTCCGATCCGCGCGTGTGGCTCGCGGAGGCGGGGACACACGGCGCACAGCTGGTGGCCCTCCATTGGGTGGGCGCCCTCCGCGGAGAGCTTGCCCACCCGGAGCACCTGCTGCGGCAGCTGCCGGTGAAGGCCGCGTCGCTCTCGAGCAGGAAGCCGGCGCCGGGCGCGGGGTGGGCGAGCGCGGTGGCCCGAGCCGCCGGTGAGGAAGACGCCTGGCTCGGCGTGGCGGTGGTGACGCTCCCGGGAGGGCACGCGGCCGTCTGCGAGGTGCGCACGCACGGCACGAGGAAGCGCGTGTGGGCCGCCCTCACATCCCTCATCGCACGCGTCCAGTCAGGTGCCGGGGAGGTGCGGCTCCCGTGGTACCTGCAGCGGGGCACCCGCATCGGCGGGTGGCTCGCCTCGGTCACCATGGTGATCGGCCTCCTCGCCCTCGGCTGGAGCCGAGGCGGCGGAAGCAGGTTCATCGTGGTGGCAGGAGCCGCACTCCTGCTGCTCGTGAGTGCCACCGCGCTCCTCTCCGCATTCCGGTGGGCCCGGCGCCGCGGCGCCCCCACCGTTCCGGAGCAGGTGCGGGAGCTGTGGACCAGCCCGTGGGCGCTCGCCTCCGGGGTGGGTGCGATCGGGTGCGCCACCGCCATCGGCGCCGTGATCTTCTCCAGTAACGATCTTGGGGGCTGGTTCGCGTTCCTCTACTGGCTCACCATCGTGCTCGGCGCCGCCGTGGTGTTCCTCGGCTCACCCCATCGCCTGCTCCGGCAGGTGATCGCCGCCGTCGCCCGCCGGAGGGAGGAGCGGCCCGCCATCCAACTCGGAGAGTGGACCGAGGTGCCCACGGACCAGGTGCCGCAGGACGTGGCGCGGCCCACCGGCCGGCTCCTCGGGGCCTACCGCCATTCGCAGGGTGCGTGGGCCACCGTGGCCGGAGCACACACGGGCCAGGATCCGGCATGGACGCGCTGGAACCAGCTCGTCTCCGAGTGGGACTCGCCGCGCGGCAAGGTGAGCGCCCGGATCTACCAGACCTGGGACCGGCAGGTGGAGACCATCGTGGAGATGGCCGCGGCGGACCGGGCGGTCGTCGTCGAGACCACGCGGGACCCCGGCACCGCCGAACGCCTCGCGCGGGACCTCAGCCTGCACCTCGCCACGCTGGAGCCCGGCGAGCGTCCCCGCAGCCGGCTCACGGGATTCCTCACCTACTCCCACATCCCCGTGGCGGCCCTGTGGCTCGGCGGCGGGCTGATGTGGATTGCGGTGGCCTCCACGCTCGGCAACACACTCGCCACCCAGGGAGCCTTCCGGTTCGTGGCACTCACGCTCGCGGCAGTGCCGCCCTACCTGCTGGTGTCCTCCCTCGCCGCCGTCCTGCGGCCCGAGTGGTTCCGATTCGGCGGAGAGCCCCTGCGGCGGCGCGCCTACCGGGTGCTGTGGTCCGCGGTGGGTGCCGCACTCGTGGGCGGTCTGATCGCGGCCGTCTGGGTGGAGCGCTTCTGGGCGAGTTGGGCACAGGCCCTCCTCGGATGGGGCGTGGTGCTCGGACTCCTCGTGGTGCTCCCGATCGTGAACCGGTTCATCGGGAGGGAGCGTTCTTCACGTCCGAACAGCGCTCCTCGGGGGACAATAGGACCGTGAAGCTCTACCGGGACGAGGCGATCGTGCTGCGCACCCACAAACTGGGTGAGGCCGATCGGATCGTTACGCTCCTCACCCGCAGCCACGGGCAGGTGCGCGCCGTGGCGAAGGGGGTACGCCGCACCTCGTCCCGGATCGGCGCCCGGCTGGAGCCGTTCGGCATGGTGGACCTCCAGCTTCACCGCGGACGCAGTCTGGACATCGTGACCCAGGTGGAGACCATCGCCGCGTACGGGCGGCTCCTCTCCCAGGACTATCCGCTCTACACCTGCGCCACCGTGATGGTGGAGACTGCCGAGCGGCTCACCACGGACGCGGATGAGCCCAACCCCCAGCAGTACCTGCTCCTTGTGGGCGCCCTCCACGCCCTGTCCGTGCGCCGTCACCCCGCCCAACTGGTGCTCGACTCCTACCTGTTGCGCGCGCTCGCCGTGGCGGGCTGGGCCCCCTCGTTCCACGACTGCGCCGGGTGCGGCGATCCCGGCCCGCACCGGGCCTTCCACGTGGACTCCGGCGGCGCCGTGTGCGAACAGTGCCGTCCCGCTGGCTCGGTGGTCCCGGCTCCCGCCACGTTCGCGCTGCTCGGTTCCCTCCTCTCGGGGGACTGGGGGAGCGCCGAGGCTTCCGCCCGGTCCGTCCGCTCCGAGGCCTCGGGCCTCGTCACCGCCTACCTCCAGTGGCACCTCGAGCGCCAGGTCCGTTCGCTGCGTCTCGTGGAGCGGGGATGAGGATTTCCGACGGCGCCGCTCACCTCCCGCCGCCCCCACACCCCTCGGGGGAGCGCGCCCCCCGCATCCCCAGCCAGTTCGTGCCCCGGCACGTGGCCGTGGTCATGGACGGTAATGGCCGCTGGGCGAACGCCCGCGGACTTCCCCGCGTAGAGGGCCACAAGGCGGGCGAGGCGGCCCTGCTCGACGTGGTGGCCGGTGCGATCGAGATCGGCGTCAGGTACGTCTCCGCCTACGCCTTTTCTACGGAGAACTGGAAGCGCAGCCCGGAGGAGGTCCGCTTCCTCATGGGCTTCAACCGGGACGTGCTCCGCCGCCAGCGGGACACCATGCACACGTGGGGCGTGCGGGTGCGCTGGGCGGGCCGGCGGCCGCGCCTCTGGCAGTCCGTGATCAGGGAGCTCGAGACCGCGGAGGAGCTGACGCAACGCAACACGGTCTGCACGCTCGTGATGTGCGTGAACTACGGCGGGCGCGCCGAGATCGTGGACGCCGCACGCGAGCTGGCCGCCGAGGCGGCCGCCGGCAGGATCGACCCCACCCGGATCTCCGAGCGCTCCTTCGCCGCCGCGCTGGACGAGCCGGACCTGCCGGACGTGGATATGTTCCTGCGCACCGGCGGAGAGCAGCGCATCTCCAACTTTATGCTCTGGCAGTCCGCCTACGCGGAGATGGTGTTCATCGACGAGCCGTGGCCGGACGTGGACCGCCGCACGCTCTGGCGCGCGGTGGAGACCTACGCCCGGCGCGACCGCCGCTACGGCGGCGCCGTGGACGCGCCGGATGGCGCCTAGTTCGTATCGGGCAGCAGCCAGGCCTTCGATCCGCTGAAGGTGAGG
>JAAZBW010000151.1 GCA_012513625.1 Actinomycetales bacterium
GGTCGGTGGGTGAGGCGGCGCGTGGAAGTGCAACTCTCGGAGGCAACTGTCTGGTTTGTCGGTTGCCATGGCCGCCGCGGCCCGACGGCGAGGCTCACCTTGCGACGGCGGGGCTCACCTTGCGACGGCGGGGCTCACCTTGCGACGGCGGGGCTCACCTTGCGACGGCGGAGTTTACCTTCCGGAGGAGGCGCATCGTCGAGGACGGGCACCGGCCGCTCAACGGGGAACCTTCAGACAGCGCGATTGCTTGTCTGTGCTGACTACTCGGCTGAGCCGGTCGTTCAGCGGGCCGAGCCCTCAAGGGAGCTGGTGACGGGCTCCGGCGACTGCAGGAGGCAGAGCACCTCGCGGTCTCCGCGGGCGTCCCATGTCTCTGCGGTCGGGTAGAGCCAGCTGAAGGAGAGCGCTGACTGCTCGTACGGCAGGCCCACGAAGCCTTCGAACTCGGAGAAGCAGAAACTCTCCGCGAAGGAGGAGGCGGTATCCCGGCCGGGGAATTCCTCCTCCTCCATCGCGCCGGCAGCGTAAATTTCGAGGTCGTGGCTGGTGGAGCAGCCGAGCGGTGTGACCGTGAGGACCTTCTCCGAGGTGATGTCCGAGGAGTTGAGGCAGTCGCCCACCTTCAGGTCGTACAGGGAGGGCTCCCCACCGCAACCGGCGAGGGTGCCGGCGAGGGCGAGTGCGGCTATCGCGGCGGCCGCGCGTCCGGCCCGGTGGTGTGCGTTCACTCCTACATCCTACGAGGACAGCTCTCCACGCAGCCGGAGGTCCATAGCGTGGGGCGCACCACGGCCGAGCCTCCCCGCGGCTCCTCAAGAGAGGCTCCCCGCAGCGACACTTGCAAGCCGGAGGGCGGCAGCGGCGTGCGGGGCAAGATCGCCGCGAACTGGCCCGCTGCTGTCAGCCGAAGGGCAGCAGTACGAGGCGCACGGCCGCCGCAAGCGCGGCCGCCGCAAGCGGAGTTGCGAGCCACACGAACAGCATGCGCAGCACGGTGCGCCACTGGACGGAGTAGCTGCCGCGGTAGACGCCGGTGCCCACGATCGCGCTGGCCACCACGTGTGTGGTGGACACGGGCACGCGCAACGCGAGCGCCGCTATTCCGAGGATGCCGGCGGAGACCGTTTCGGCCACGAATCCGGTGGCGGGAGTGATTCGGGTGATCCTCCGGGAGAGCGTCCGCGTCACCCTCCAGCCGCCGGCAATCGTGCCGAGCGCGAGCGCGATTGCGGCGGACACCACCACCCAGGTGGTCACCCCGGAAGCCTGGGAAGCGCCGCCCAACACCAGCGCCAGCATGATCACGCCCATGGACTTCTGTGCGTCCTGGAGGCCGTGCCCGAGTGCGAGCGCGGCCCCGGAGATGACCTGGGCGTAGCGGAAGCCGCGGATCGTCTCGCGGTAGTCGCGCTCACGGAAGTAGCGGTAGACGAGGGCGGTCCCTCCCGCGCCGAGCCCCAAACCGATCACGGGGGAGATGAACATGGGGAGGACCACGAGCGTCAGGAGGGCCGCGCCGTCGAGGGACCCCGGGGCGAACAGGGCGGCCCCCGCGAGCCCGGCAATGAGGGCGTGTGAAGAGGATGAGGGCATACCGCGCCACCAGGTGATGAGGTTCCACCCGATCGCGCCGAGCACGCCCGCGAGCACGAGCAACAGCCCGGCGTTGCCCTCGGGCGGACTTGTGAGACCGAAGCCCACCACACGGGCGAGGGCCGTGGACAGGAGGGCGCCCACGGCATTCATGACGGCAGCCAGCAGGATCGCAGCCCGCGGGGTGAGTGCCCGGGTGGTGACCGTCGTCGCCACGGAGTTGGAGGCGTCGTGGAAGCCGTTCGTGAACGCGAACCCGAGGGTTGCCGCCACCACCACCGCGACCAGTGCCGGATCGCCCACTAGGACTCCCGCACCGCCACGCTGCGCAGGATCGCGGCCACGGCATCCATGGCCTCGGTGATCCGCTGAAACTGCCGGAGGACGTCGAGCTCGCGTTGGGCGAGCCGCGCGTCCGGAGTGCGCGAGACGATCTCGGCGAGGCCGTGGCGCAGCGAGCTGCGGGCCACGCGCATGAGGCGGCGGATCTCGTGCTGCAAAGGGAGGATGTCCCGCGGGCTGCCGAACGTGCGCAGCGCCACCGAGATGATCTCGGCGCCGCGCTCGAGGGAGGTGACGGCGTCCACCACCTCTTCCGGAACTTCGCCCAGTCGATGCTCGAGCACGAGCTCGGCCGCGCCGAAGAGCCGTTCCACCA
>JAAZBW010000152.1 GCA_012513625.1 Actinomycetales bacterium
ATCACGGTCTGGATGGAGGACATCCCGGAGGACTGCGCCGGCCCCGTGAACCTGTCCCTCAGTGCGGAGAAGGCCGCGATGGTGGCGGCCGCGTTGCCGGCCCCCTGGAGCATCCGCACGCCGAGCATCACGGTGATGTTTGGGGCGATCGCGCACAGCACCGACATCACGATGTGGAGCAGCATGCCGGCGAAGAAGGGGCGGCGGCGGCCGAACCTGTCCGAGAGCGGCCCGGAGAGCAGCGAGCCAACGGCGGAGCCGATCATCACCCCGGAGATGGTGCCCTGTGCGAGCGCCTGGGTGGTGCCGAGATCCCGGGCGATGTCCGGGAGGGAGGGGAGGTACATGTCCATGGTCATCGCTGGGACGGCTGCCATGGTGCCGAGCAGCATGAGGAAGCCCGCGCCGGGTCTGTTCCGCTGTGCCTCCATGTGGCGAGCCTAGCCGGAAATCGTATACGGAATGGCGTGAGGTGCGGTACCTTGGGCGCATGCTCAGCGAAGAGACCGTTGTCCAGATCGCGGATGAACTCGTGGAAGCCGCGAGAACGCGGGTTCCCGTCCCACTCCTCACCCGGCGCTTCCCCGAGATGGAGGTGGAGGACTCCTACCGGGTCCAGCGCGTGTGGCAGCAGCGCAACCAGGAGGCCGGGCGCAGGTTGGTGGGCCACAAGATCGGCCTCACCTCCCGCGCCATGCAGATGGCCACCGGGATCACGGAGCCCGACTACGGCGCGATCTTCGATGACATGGTGTTCGATTCGGGCGCCGTGTTCGAGCACGCCCGGTACACGATGCCCCGGATCGAGGTGGAGCTCTCCTTCGTGCTGAAGGGCGAGCTGCGTGGCCCGGGCGTGACCATGCTGGACGTGGCCCGAGCAACCGAGTACGTGATCCCCTCGCTCGAGATCCTGGACTCCCGGATCGAGATGGAGGGCCGCACGATCGTGGACACCATCTCGGACAACGCCGCGATGGGCTGCATGGTGATCGGAGGCCGGCCCGTGGCGGTGGACGAGCTGGACCTGCGCTGGGTGGGCGGCGTGCTCTATCGCAACGAGGTCATCGAGGAGACCGGCCTCGCCGCCGGCGTACTCGGTAACCCGCTCATGGGCGTGGCGTGGCTCGCCAACAAGATCGCCCCGTTCGGGGATGCGCTCGAGGCGGTCGAGATCGTCCTCTCCGGATCCTTCACCCGCCCGGTGGCTGCCGGGGTGGGGGACACCATCACCGCCGACTACGGCCCCCTGGGAGTGATCACATGCCGGTTCGCCTGAGCCCCGACGAGTCCCTCGCCGCTGCACGGGAGCGGCTCGGCCGCCCCCTGATCGGGGTGTGGGTGTGCTCCGGGAGTACCCTCGTGACCGAGATCTGCGCGGGCGCCGGATTCGACTGGCTGTTCTTCGACGCCGAGCACTCCCCCAATGACATTGCCACGCTGGTCCCCCAGCTCCAGGTGGCCGCCGCCTACCCTGTGATCTCGGTGGCCCGGCCGCCGGTGAACGATACGGCTGTGATCAAGCAGTTCCTGGACACGGGAGTGACCACGCTGATCATCCCGATGGTGGATACCCGGGAGCAGGCCGAGTCTGCGGTGCGCGCGGTCCGCTACCCCCCGCACGGCGTGCGCGGAGTGGGTTCGGCACTCGCCCGCTCGGGGCGCTGGAACCGGATCCCGAACTACCTGGCCACTGCGAATGAGTCCCTCACGCTCGTGGTGCAAATCGAATCCGTGCTGGCCGTGGAGAACCTCGCGGCGATCGCCGCCGTGGAGGGCGTGGACGCGCTGTTTGTGGGTCCGAGCGACCTCTCTGCCTCGATGGGCCTGATCGGCCAGCCGAATGATCCCCGCATCGAGGAGGCCGTGCTCCGCGCCATCGAGGTGGGGCACGCGGCGGGGAAGTTGGTGGGCGTGAATGCTTTCGCGGAGGCGACCGCGCGCCGCTACCTCGCCGCGGGCGCCGACTTCGTCTCCGTTGGCGCGGACGTCACCATCCTCGCGCGCGGCACCGAGGCGCTCGCAAACAGCTTTGGGGACGACGGCGCAGACTCGCCCCTGTCCGCCGGGTACTGACCCGCGCGGGCTGCCTATCCGCCGCGGGCCGTGGCCTTTCCCGGCGCTACTCCCCGGCGCGGGCGCTCGCGGTGACCTCGATCCGCACCCACTCGGGGATCGCGTCGGTGAGCCACGGGACGAGCGGGATCTCGGCGAGGCCGGAGACGGTGACGGTGACCAGGCGGCCGTCCGTGGCGCCTGTGGGCTCGCCCACGCGGACATCACGGAGGCCGAGCGTGGCCGAGTAGGTGTCAAAGTACTCGGTGACCGCCGCGCGCACGCCCGCGTCTGTCACCCTCACTGTGCCGCCGCCGATCTCGTGGTAGGCCACCGGATCGAGGCGTGCGGATGCCGAGAGCGCCGCGGCATCGGCAGCCGCGAGGAGTTGCTTCCGCTCGATGTGGAGGGCGGCCACGGAGGCCACCACGAGGATGAGCGCGATCACGAGCGTCGAGAAGCCGAGGATGAGGAGCATCACGCGCCCCTCTTCGCCCTCCCCGCAGCGGGAGGTGAGGCGGTCACGGAGCCGCGCCCACGTCGTCGCACCACAGCCGCGGCGCGAGGTGGCCGTTGGGGACGGCCGAGGCGGCGCCGTCGTCGTCATCGTTCCACCCACTCGTCCACCACGGTCACGGCGTTCCCGTGGACGGTCACGCGAGCGCCGAGGGCATCGACCATCCCGAAAGGGATGAGCGGGAGTGCGACCTCGGTGGTGACGGTGGCGCGGATGGTGCCTCCGGGAGTGAGGCACGGGGAGTCACTGCACTCGAGGCTGACGGTGACGGGTCCGGGGAGCCCGGCGTCGTCGAACGAGATGTGGGCGGCAAGCTCGGCGGCACCGCGGCCCA
>JAAZBW010000153.1 GCA_012513625.1 Actinomycetales bacterium
GACCATGCCGATCCGCTGGGACCGGGCGTCGATGGGATCCAGATCCGAGGGCGGAGCGGGGGGTGTGAGCCGTCGCAGCGGACGCCATCGCGGCTTTGGCGAGCCAGGCGAAGCCGCGTCGGCGGAAAGGTGGGCCTCGTCGTCGAGAATCTCGCCGACTGTGTGGGTTAGGACCGCGTCCCCCACGACGCCGGAACTCAGCTCTGCGGCCCTCTCCCCCCTGCGCCGCGCTCGCCGGCCGCGGCGCCTGCGTGGGCTTGGGAAGCGGAAGGAACGGGTACTCGCGAGCCCCTCCGGATCCCACGTGCTCGCCAGCGCGAGCCGTTGCGTGATCAGGCCGATCGCGTACACCACGGCGAGCACCACGAACGGCCCAATCACCACCACGTAGAAGTGGAAGACCGTGCGGTTCCAGAAGACGAACCACGGCAGGTAGGTGGCGGCGTAGCCGGCGAGGATGATGCCGGCGCGGCCGTCGCGCCACCGGGACGCCATCCAGACCACGAGCACGAGCGCCACGGCGCCCGCCCACCAGAGGAAGGGATTGCCAAGCGAGGAGATCGCACCGATGCAGCGATCCGCGCCACAGAGCGCCTGCTGATCCTCGTCCGTGTATTCCTGCCAGTACATGGAGGTGGGCCGGATCTGCAGCAACCATGTGGCGGGATGCGCCTCATAGGTGTGCTCGGAATCGAGCCCGGAATGGAACGTGGCCATCCTGATGTGGTACTCGAGGAACGAATTCAGCGAATCGGGGAGCCACGCGCGTGGGAGCTCGTTTCCGGCCGCGCGCTCATTGACGGCCCACTGGCGCATGTAGGCGTTCTCGTGGGTGAACCAGGAGAACCAGGAGGCCACATACGCGAGGATCGTCACCGGCACGAGCGCCAGGAAGGCGGGGATGCCGCCCTTCACCACGCTGCCCATCGCCGGCTTCCGCACCTGCAGCAACTGGCGGGCATTCAGGTCCCAGAGCCAGGCGGCGAGCCCGAGCACGGCGGCCGCATAGAAGCCGGACCACTTCACCCCAGCGGCGGCGCCGAGCAGGACGCCCGCCACCACCAGCCAGGCCCGGAATCCCGTTCCCGGTCCAAGGGGCCTCTCCCACCAGTCCGGCTGGGCATGCCGGCGTGCCATGTGGGCGCGGCTCGCATCCCGGTCCTTCAGGACCGCGAGGAACCCGGCCAGCACCAGCGCCGCGAGGAATACGTCCAGTAGGCCGATCCGGGAGAGGGCGATGGCATTGCCGTCGATCGCGAGGAGGCCCGCGGCGAGCGTGGCAAGACCAGCGGAGCGAAAGAGCCGGAGGGCGATCCGGCCCACGAGCAACACGCAGACAACCCCGGCCACTGCGGCGGCAAAGCGCCAGCCGAGCCCGTTGTCCACCCCGAAGAGGCGCATACCGAGAGCGATGAACCACTTTCCCAACTCACCGTGGACCACGTAAGCGGCCACATCGGTCATCTCGCGGTGGTCGCCCACATTGAAGAACTGGTTCCTGTTGTCCTCGTCCACGGGCTCCCACTTGGTGGAGTACCCGAACGTATCGAGGGTGAAGGCATCCTTCACGTAGTAGGTCTCGTCAAAGATGACCCGCTCGGGATGCTGCAGGTTCCAGATCCGAAGGATCGCGGCTATCCCGGCCATGAGGATTGGGCCGAGCCAGCCCCACATGATCGTGCGGCGGGCGAGTTTTTCTCCCACCGCGAGCAGGCCGAGGCGCGTCCGGAGTGCGTCCTCACGGTCCCGGACCGTGGGGAACCGAAGCTCCACCCCGGCGGTGCGTGCCGTTTCCGGGGCTTCTGGGGACTCGCCCGGGGGCGCGTCCGCCTCCTCGGGTGCGGTCACGAGCTCGGTCACAGAGGCGATCCTAGGCGACCGCCCCGCGCGCGCAGGACCGACCCCGGTAGTAGGTGCGCCCCTCACGTGCACCTTCCCGCGGCGGGGCCGTCTATCTCGCGGCGGGGCCGTTCATCTCTCTGCGGACGCGCCATGCACCGCTCCGCGGTCCCGTGCGCCTCTTGCGGTTTGGCCGTTCGCCTCTCCGCGGTGTCGTGCTCACGCTGCGGTGAGGTGTGGAAGGTTAGGGAGCGACATCGCTACCCAACCCTGCACACCTCCTGCCGGGCGGAGAACCACATGTCTGGACAGCGGACGGATCGCCCCCCGTGGGGAACACTGGTACCCGTGAACATCCCCACGGACGGCACCGTCCTCCTCGCCGCCACCCCGATCGGTGACACGGAAGATGCCCCACCCCGCCTCCGCCACGCCCTGCAAGATGCGGACGTGGTGGCCGCCGAGGACACCCGGCGCCTCCTTGACCTCGCGTCCCGCCTCGGCATCCGGATCGGCGGGCGGATCGTCTCCCTCCACGAGCACAACGAGGCGGCCCGGGCCGCCGAGGTGGTGGCCGCCGCTGCCGAGGGCCAGTTCGTGGTGGTGGTGACCGACGCCGGAATGCCTACTGTCTCTGACCCCGGCTACCGCGTGGTCCGCACCGCCATCGAGGAGGGTGTGCGCGTCTCCGTGCTACCCGGGCCCTCGGCCGCCCTCACCGCGCTCGCGATCTCCGGCCTGCCCACGGACCGCTTCGCGTTCGAGGGCTTCCTTCCCCGGAAGGACGGCGAACGCGACCGGGCGCTTGAGGCCCTCGCCCGCGATCCGCGCACGCTGATCTTCTTCGAATCGCCACGCCGCGTCCCCGTCACCCTTGCTGCGATGGCGCGCGCCTTCGGCGCCGAGCGGCCCGCCGCCGTCTGCCGCGAGCTCACCAAGACCTACGAGGAGGTCCTGCGCGGGACCCTCGACGAACTCGCGACGGCCACGGAGGGCGGGGTGTTGGGGGAGGTGAGCATCGTCGTCGGGGGGGCGAGTGAAGAGCGCGCGGACCTGGCCGAGGCCGCGGGCGAGGTGGCCGCGCTGGTGGCGCTTGGGGTGCGCATGAAGGACGCGGCCGCGCACGTGGCGGGCCGCACCGGGCTCAGCACGCGAGAGCTCTACCAGCGGGCCCTCCTAGACCGGGACGACGGCGCCCGTTGAGTCCCAGCGCGGCCCCGCCCCGCGCTCGGGCGGGGTGAGGGGAGCTTCCGACCCGCCCGCTCGGTGGGCGAGATCGCTGGAGGGCGACGCGGCGTGGCAGGGCGAGGTTCGCCGTCGGCACGGGTGAAGCTGCTCGCGGCAGGGCGAGGTTCGCCGTCGGCACGGGCGACGCGGCGCGGCAGGGCGAGGTTCGCCGTCGGCACGGGTGAAGCGGCGCACGTTCGCCGTCGGCTCCGAGCTAGTCCGCCGGGAACGCCTCCGCCGCGGTCACGTAGGTGACGCCCGCTTCCGCCATTGCCGCCCGCGCGGCCGCGCCCTGGTCCGGCGAGACGGGCACGGTGAGGTCCGAGACCACGCGGGTGGGCAACTGCTCCCTGCGAGAGTCGAGGGCGGTTTCCTTCACGCAGTGGGACTCGGCGATCCCCACCACGTCCACGGAGGTGATTCCGGCCTCGGCGAGGATATGGGCGAGGTTCCGGCCGTCGTCACTCGTGCCCTCGTAGCCCGAGTAGGCGGCGGCGTACTGGCCCTTCTTCACCGAGGCATCGGGGGAGAGTGAGGCGAGCGCGGGATGCAGTTCGGCCTCTGCCGTGCCGGCCACGCCGTGCGGCGGCCACGTGTCCACGAAGTCCGGCGCCTCGGAGAAGTGGGCTCCCGGATCGATGTGCCAGTCCTGCGTGGTCACCACGAGTCCGTACTGCTCGCGGTGGCGGGCGGCGAAGGCCGCGATGCCTTCGGCGACGGCGTTGCCCCCCTCCACACCGAGGGCGCCGCCCTCGCAGAAGGTGGGCTGGACATCGACGACGAGGAGCGCGCGCATGCTGCCATCGTAGGCGGGCCCCAGTGTGACGGGGGACACGGCATTTGGCGCCCTCCTGCGGTATCGCGGGGAACCCTGCGGATCTACGATTACGCGAGCACCAGGTCTGGAAAAGAGGCCCCATGCGGCGGCTCGATGCACGCGGCAGCAGGATCGGTAAGGGAACGCGTCCCCACGGCGGTGGCCACCCACCCGGCTACGGGCCGAGGGGTTCCACGTTGGAGGCGTCTCCTGTCTCTCCCTCGCGCGGCCGGGGAGCGGGTGCCGGTGCCGGTAGACGTGGCACGGCCGTCCGGCGCTGGCTGATGGACGAGACCGAGGTGGCGCCGGGGCAGCAGGTGGGACCCCACGGGCAGCAGGAGCAGGGGAGGCGTTCGCACTGGCTGCGCGTCATGTGCCTCACGGGCCTCGACTACTTCTCCACTCTCGGCTACCAGCCGGCCATCGCCGCGCTGGCGGCAGGCGCGGTGGCGCCGATCGCCACGATCGTGCTCGTACTGCTGACGGTGGCCGGGGCGCTGCCCGTGTACCGGCGGGTGGCCGCGGAGAGCCCACACGGGAGTGGATCCATTGCGATGCTCGCCACGTTGCTGCCACGGTGGGGCGGCAAGATCGCCATCCTGGTGCTTCTCGGCTTCGCCGCCACGGACTTCACCATCACCATGACTCTCTCTGCCTCCGATGCCACCGCGCACTTCGTGGAGAACCCGTTTGTCCCGGCGTCGTTCCGCGGGAAGGAGGTGGCGATCACGCTCGCGCTGCTGGCCGGCCTGGGGGTGGTCTTCCTCCGTGGATTCCACGAGGCCATCCGGGTGGCCACCGTGGTGGTGGGCGCCTTCCTCGCCGTGAACCTGGTGGTGATCGTGGTGGCGCTCGCCAAGCTCGTGGCGCGCCCGGCCCTCCTCGGGGACTGGTGGACCGTGCTCACCACGCAGCACGGGAACCCGGTGCTGGTGGTGGCGGTGGCTGTGCTGGTCTTCCCCAAGCTTGCCCTCGGCCTCTCCGGCTTCGAGACCGGAGTGGTGGTGATGCCCCTGGTTGCTGGGGACGCGACGGACACTGAGGAGTCTCCGGCGGGCCGGATCCGCAACACACGGCGCCTCCTCACCACCTCCGCCCTCATCATGAGCGGGTTCCTCATCGCCTCCTCGATCACCACGGTGGCGCTGATTCCTGCCGCGGAGTTCGAGGAGGGCGGCGATGCCAGCGGCCGCGCGCTCGCCTACCTGGCCCACGAGCACCTGGGCCACGGCTTCGGCACGGTCTACGACCTGATCACCATCGTGATCCTCTGGTTCGCGGGCGCCTCCGCCATGGCGGGCCTGCTCAACCTCGTGCCCCGCTACCTGCCGCGCTTCGGGATGGCGCCGGCGTGGGCGCGCGCCACCCGTCCGCTCGTGCTGGTGTTCACCGGGATCGCCTTCCTCGTGACGATCGTCTTCGGCGCGAGCGTGGAGGCCCAGGGCGGCGCCTACGCCACCGGCGTGCTGGTCCTCATCACCTCGGCGGCGATCGCCGTCACCCTCTCCGCACACAGCCGCGGCCAGAGCCGGGCCGTGGTGGGGTTCGGGGCCATCACCGCCGTCTTCGTGTTCACCACCGTGGCGAACGTGGTGGAGCGCCCCGACGGCGTGAAGGTCGCCCTCTGCTTCATCCTCGCCATCGTGGGTGTGAGCCTCGTCTCGCGGGTGGTGCGCGCCACCGAGCTGCGGGCCACGGCGGTGCGGTGCGACGCCGCCGCGTGCGCCTTCCTGGACGCGGTCCCCGGCCGCGTGGTCCGGCTCGTGGCGCACGATCCCCACGATCAGTCCCTGGAGCGCTACCGCAGCAAGCTGAACCACGCTCGCCTCGCCCACCGCATCACGGAGGAGGGTGTGCTGTTCCTCGAGGTGGTGGTTCGAGACAGCTCGGACTTCGAGAGCGAGCTGGTGGTGCGCGGGCTTCAACGGCACAGGTACCGGGTGCTCCGCGTGGAGGGCACGAGCGTGCCCAACGCGATCGCGGCCGTGGCCCTGCACCTGCAGCGCACGCACGGGGTGATCCCGCACATCTACTTCCGGTGGGTGGAGGGCAATCCGTTCGCGCACATCCTCGGGTTCCTCCTGTTCGGCGAGGGCCATATCTCCACGGTCACGCGTGAGGTGCTGCGGGAGGCGGAGCCGGAGGTGCTGCGGCGACCGTGGGTCCACGTGGCCTGACCCCGCGTTTCGTCGACTGTGTGGCGAAGGTACTTGACCACACAGTCGATGGTGGGAGTCCGGGATTTTAACCACACAGTCGGCGTCTGGTTTTTCGTCGACTGTGTGGCGAAGGTACTTGACCACACAGTCGATGGTCGGAACCCGGGATTTTAACCACACAGTCGGCGAGGAGGGGGTGATCGGCGAGGAGGGGGTGAGGGGGGGAACGGAAGGTGAGCCCCGTCGTCGTCGGAACGGGGACCGGCCGGACGACACTAGGATTGGCGTATGGCCTCGATCCTCTCTGCCGTCGCGTGGCCGTACGCGTCGGGCCCGCGCCACATCGGACACGTTGCCGGCTTCGGCATCCCCTCGGATGTCTTCAGTCGCTACATGCGAATGCGGGGCCACGAGGTGCTGATGGTCTCCGGCACGGACGAACACGGCACGCCCATCCTCGTGGCGGCCGAGCAGCAGGGGATGGAGCCCCGGACGCTCGCTGACGAGAACAACGAGGTCATCGTGAACGACTTCGTGAAGCTGGGCCTGGCCTACGACCTGTTCACGCGCACCACCACCACGAACCACTACGAGGTGGCGCAGCACATGTTCCGCGTGGTGCGGGACAACGGCTACCTGGTGCAGCAGACCACCCAGGGTGCGATCAGCCCCTCCACGGGCCGCACGCTCCCGGACCGCTACATCGAGGGCACCTGCCCCATCTGCGGCTACGCCGGTGCCCGCGGGGACCAGTGCGACAACTGCGGTAACCAGTTGGATGCCACCGACCTCATCGATCCGAAGAGCCGCGTGAACGGCGAGACGCCCACGTTCGTGGACACCACCCACTACCTATTGGACCTGCCCGCGCTCGCAGAATCGCTCCAGGCGTTCCTCGACGACCGCGAGGCAACCGGCCTCTGGCGCCCGAACGTCATCAAGTTCTCCCAGCACATCCTCGACGAGATCCGCCCCCGCGCCATCACGCGGGACATCGACTGGGGGATTCCCGTTCCCGGCTGGGAGGACCAGCCCACCAAGCGCCTCTACGTGTGGTTCGACGCCGTGGTGGGCTACCTGTCGGCGTCGATCGAGTGGGCCCGGCGCAGCGGCGACGCCGACGCCTGGCGGGCCTGGTGGAACGACCCGGAGGCGCGGTCGTACTACTTCATGGGCAAGGACAACATCACCTTCCACTCCC
>JAAZBW010000011.1 GCA_012513625.1 Actinomycetales bacterium
GCGGACGGGCTGCGCCCGATCCTCGACCACTACTGGCTCATCCTCCACGTCTCCGTGGCGATCATGGCGGTCTCGGTGTTCTCGATCTCGGCTGTGCTCGCTGTGCTGCAACTCTCGAAGGACTTCTCGAACGGCACGGGCTCCGTGGTGGAGAGGATCCTGTCCGGACTGCCCTCGGCGGACACGCTCGAGCGGTACTCGTACCGGTTCGCCGCGGTGGGCTTCGTGATGTGGACGTTCACCCTCGTGGCCGGCGCCATCTGGGCGGAGCACGCGTGGGGCCGGCCCTGGGCGTGGGACGCCAAGGAGGTTTGGACCCTCGTGATCTGGCTGATCTACGCCGGCTACCTCCACGCGCGGGCCACCCGAGGATGGGACGGCCGCCGCGCGGCGTGGCTGGTAATCACGGGCTTCGTGGCGATCCTGTTGAACTACTTCGTGGTGAACTTCCTGCTGTCCACCAAGCACGGCTACGCGTTCTAGTTCGCGCGTGGGCCGGGCCTCACCGGGCTCACGGTGGCGCCTCACGGCGCGCCTTGACCCGGAGGTGGGATGCCAGGGGCGGATTCGGCTCCCTGCGTGGCCGGGCCTGTTCGTTCGGTCGCGCCAGGGCGCCCGTTGGGACGGGGCCGTTCGGTTGGGACGGGGCCGTTCGGTGGGGTCAGGCGCCAGCGCGCCCGTGGGGCGGGGCCGTTCGGTGGGGGCTCAGGCGCCAGCGCGCCCGTTGTCCTCTTCGGTGTCATCCCCAAGTTGTTCTGCGAGCCGATCCCAGTCCACGCCCTCGAGACCGGGCTCCCCAGCCGGAGCCTCTGCCTCGGCCGAGGGCTCCTTCGGTGCGGGGACGTCCTGCTCTTCTGCTGCGGCGGCTGTGCCACCGGCCTTCTCGGAAGCCTCGCGGGCCTGCTGCTCGCGCTTCTGGCGCTCGTAGTGGGCCTTGCGGGCCTGCCAGTCGAGGTTGGCGAGGAACTCGGGATCATCGTCCGGAGCCGTGGGGCCCTTGCGCTTGGGGCTGCGGTAGCCACCGCTCTTTGTGATCGATGAGGACCCGGCAACCCACTTCACACCCAGCCACGCGAGCGATCCGATCACAGGAATCAGGAGGACGATGATCAGCCACACGGGCTTCTTCAGTCCGCGAGGCACCCGGTCCTCCGGGGTCTGGGCGCAGTCAATCACGCCGTAGATCCACACCGCGATGGCGAGGATGAATGGGACTACGCGTGGCATGCGATCAAGAATAGGCGTTCTCGGCCCCGAGGGCCGCAGGAGTCCGCTCTCGGCGGAGTTCGCCGCCCCTCCCTGCTCCGCCGCGGTTGCGCCCTACGATGGAGACGTGCCAATCCTGCGCTACAGCCTCCTCCGCGTTGCCCTCGTGGTGGCGGTGTGGACGGTGTTCCGGTTCGTGTTCGACATTGACGGCCTGCTGCCGTGGATCCTCGCCTTCGTGATCGGATTCCTCGTGGCCTTCATCGCCTTCCCTCGCACCGGAGACGCGGCGGCGGCACAGCTCCAGAGGCTCGCCACCGGAAGACGCCGCACAGCTCGGCCCGGTGCGGACGAGACCCTCGAGGACGAGCTCGTGGAAGAGGCGTTGGGCGACCTGGCGGAGGGCAGCCGCGGCCCCGAGGCGCCCGTCGGCTCCCTAGAGGACCAGCCCGATCCCGAACAGCGCGGCATAGGCGATCTCGAAGAACCCGGTGTTCCGGAGGACGGGGATGAGCGCGGTTCCCGCTGATCCCCGTAGCACGGGCCGCCCGAGCGCCCACGCGGCGGGCAGCAGCGCGAGCACCAGGAGGGCGCCCGGATACCAGAACGCCGCCACCACACCGAGCGCCACCGGCCCGGCGAGCATCGCCACGTAGCTGAGCC